>CAZXJG010000026.1:0-9511 GCA_964640985.1 uncultured Melioribacteraceae bacterium
TAGATGAAGTTAATATGGACCCTGTCGTATTCAGATGGAAATATAAATTGGATGACATAATTGTATAATATTATATTATATATATACTTGTGGAACGATGTACTAATTTTGCTCCCGAATTGCTGAACATTGAGGGTTTTGTTAATACATACAATAGTTGTATATTAACCACATAGTTAATATAAGGTTTTTATGAATTCTAAATTAACATTAAAACTCCTCATTAAAAAAGCTGGCAAAAAAGCAAAACTATATACTCCTAAAAAACCTGAAATTTATTATTAGTTGTAAAAAATTATTTTCAAATCATTGCTGATAAGTATGATAAAAAAATATAAATTTCTCCAACCGTATTAGAAGCATCCTAAGTTGTTAAAATGAATGATGATTTTAATATAAAGGGGAAATGGTAAATAAATTATGGGAAAATATAAATAGTGAAAACATATTTATTGACCCCGGTTTTATTTTAGATCTCTTTGAAAAAAGAGAGCCGTTTTATTTTGCATCTGTAGGTTTGTTTACACTAATTGTAAAAAAAATCAAATAATTATTACTACAGCAGAAGAATATATTCTGCTGTATAAATCAGGTAATTATTAAAGACGCTTTATACCTGGGAAATCCTCGAAGAAACGGGCAACTGCATTATACATCCGGGCTTTATTTTTTAATTTAAAAATAAATTAAGTTGATTTATGGAAAAAATATCACTTGCACAATTAAACACAATTTTTTTGAGAATGGTCAATTTAATTAACGAAGGCATATTGATTGTTGATGCCTCTGAAAAAAATATGCCTATAATTTTTGCCAATAAGGGCTTTTCTAAAATTACAGGTTACAAACCAAATGAGGTTATTGGTAAAAATCCCAGCTTTTTGCAAGGGCCGGATACCGGCAAAAAGGCTGTAGATATGATTATTAACTGTATAAAAAACAAAAAGAACGGCTCTGTTAATGTTCTAAATTACAAGAAAGACGGAACTACATTTTGGAATCACTTTTCGATTTGCCCTATCACTGATAACCAAGGAAATGTAACACATTGGATTGGCATTCAAAGAGATATTACACCAATTATTGAGGCAATCGAGAGTCAATCTAAAAATCACTCCATGAATGTAACGATACATACCGTGAATGATCTTGTCAATAATTTCTTGAATTCTTTGTCCTTTTTTAGACAACATTTGGAAGATTGTGCCGATTCGGATATTAAAGTACTCTATGAGTTCGATGATGTTTTTAATAAGTTTAAGAATGAATTTACACGGCTAAGTAATATTGAAGAATATAAAGAAAGGAAACTAGGTAATGATTTTTCGGTTCTGGACTTAGAATAATAAACTATTAATGTTTTTGGTGTAGAAATATTTATGTAGAAACAGAACAACCTCATACTGATGAAAATAAGAATAACCGGCAAATGTTGAAAAATTGTTTTTTACCTTAATTTTGGTGATATTATTGCAGAATTAAAATATAAAATTAAAGCAGAGTGCTGTAAAATATCATCAGCAATTCAGAGCCTAATTTTTTGTAAAACAGATTAGTAATCTGTTTAACGATAATTTATACAAATTTAATCGGAAAAACATTTTTTATAACACCCGTAACGAGTTGTTTTTACTAATTTCAATTTTGGCTCTGAATTGCTGAATATCATTCTTAAATACAGTAATGGGAAATAAGAAAATAATAACGAATAATAAATAATAACTGAATATTTGTTAATAAGTATTCATATTACTTTACAACACTCCGCTTAATCATAGGAGAGTGTACGTGTTGAAAAATTTGTATGAAAATTTAATATTAAAAAGCATAACGCAGCCCTAAACTACTGCTAATTCCAACGAAATTTACTCCATCGGTATACAAACCCAAATCAGCATTTAGATTTATTCCCGATATCAAAGGGTAGTCTAAGCCAACACCAAATCTACCGTTAAAATGATCGTTGTTATCCGATGTGCCGTTGTAATATTTATAATTACTGTTAGTATATACCAAGCCTGCAGATATATATGGACAAATTCCCTCAAATGATAAAGGTGCATAATAAAGCGATAGATGGAATCTGTAATCTTTTTCATTGCCAGGTAAATTTTCCATTGAACCGTGGAAATATTCTCCCGTTGCAACAAGCAATGCCCTATTTGTTAAACAATAACCTAAAATCAAGCCGTAACCTGTTGGATGCTCAAGTTGAGTCAGCCTACCTGAATTACCAATATTCGAAAAGTAGGTTGAAATAACTCCGGCAGAAAATTTTTTTGATTGTGCATAATTTAAACTTGCAAAAGATAAAATAATTATAGTTGTGAACGTTAAAAATTTAGCTTTCATTTTTTTCTCCAATTGTTTTAATTTTTAATTAGAATTTTCTAATAAGTTCATGTTGATTAAATATTTTAATAAAATTTGTAATTAAAGTTAATGTATTATGAATCATTATTCATTATAAGCTAAAAAAATTATTTATTTATGGCACCGTACTTAATTAAATACTTAACATTTTGACGGATTTTGTTAAGTGGAAAAGATTCAGGATTTTCAGCCCAATTATGTAATAAATTCCTTAACCCGCCAAGTATAAAATATCTGAACATTTTAATATCAACATTAGGAGAAAGGGCACCGTTATCTGCACCTTCTTGGAATAATTGTTCGCCTAAATCCATAAATTTTGTATAATAAATTGTGAAGTTTTCTAACGATTCACGAAGAAGCTGGTTTTGCTCGTTTACAAAAACAAGTGCCGATGAAGGATTTTTGGTAAAATTATCAAATACCAAATCGATCATAGCGTCAATTTTTTCAATAGGGGAAAGAACATTATTTTCGATTAAATTATTCAGTTCTTCATAAAGAGATTTCCAAAGGTTGTCAAATATTTTTTGAAGGATGTTTTCTTTGTTCTTAAAGTATATGTAAACACTTCCCGTTGCAACGCCGGCAACTTCGGCAATTTTAGATATTTTTGCATTGTAATATCCCGAAATTGCAAAAACTTTAATTGCAGCTTCTAAAATATCCTTTTCTTTATTACCTTCTTTTGTTCTCATAAATCCTTAAAATAAATAATGAATCATAATTCAAAGATAAAAAAATAATTATTCATTGTCAAGTAAAATAAACGAGTTCGTTCTGATAAAGTGAAGACTATGCCGTTAAAAAAAGTATATTAGTTCCCATTAAAGATTGATCTTGAATAAATATATTCAATATTTTTTAATGTTCGGTTTAAATCGAATAATTTTTCAATTTCATTATCATTTAAATATTTTCTTATATCTTTTGAATTTAGAAGCTCTTCTTTAAAATTTAAATTTTCATTTTCCCAAACTTTCATAGCGGCAGATTGCACTAATTTATAAGCTTCTTCTCTTGTTAAGCCTTTGGTTATCAATTTTAGTAAAGCTCTTTGAGAAAAAATTAACCCGCGGGTTTTGTTCAAATTTTTAAGCATATTTTCAGGATAAACCAATAAATTAGTCATTAGTTTAATCATTAGATCCAACATATAATTAAGAATAATCGTACTATCGGGAATTATAATCCGTTCAACAGACGAGTGTGAAATATCCCTTTCATGCCAAAGGGCAACATTTTCTAAAGCCGCCATAGCGTTACTGCGTAACAATCGTGATAGACCTGTAATTCTTTCCGATACAATCGGGTTTCTTTTATGCGGCATTGCCGAAGAACCCTTTTGTCCCTTAGAAAAAAATTCCTCTGCTTCTAAAACTTCAGTTCGTTGAAGATGTCTGATTTCAATTGCAATTTTTTCTAATGAAGCTCCAATTACTGCGAGTGTACTTAAAAATTCAGCATGCCTATCGCGTTGAATAATTTGTGTTGAAACAGGTGCCGCTTTCAGTCCCATTTTTTTACAAACAAATTCTTCTACTTTAGGTGAAAGATGATCAAATGTTCCTACTGCCCCTGAAATTTGTCCAACACTAATATGTTCAATTGCTTTTTCAAGCCTCGATATATTCCGTTTGTCTTCTTCAAACCAAAGTAAAAATTTTAGTCCCATTGTAGTCGGTTCGGCATGAATACCGTGACTTCTTCCTACACAAATTGTGTTTTTGTACTTTAAAGCCTTTTGTTTTAAAACATCTTTTAACGATTTCAGTTGATTTAATAGAATTTCACCTGCGGATTTCATTTGGAAAGATAGGGTGGTATCTAAAATATCCGACGATGTCATTCCATAATGTAAATAGCGTGATTCGGGTCCTATGTTTTCAGCAACATTAGTTAGAAAAGCAATAACATCGTGTTTTGTTATTTTTTCAATTTCTAAGATTCTTTTTACATCGAAGTTCGCTTTTTCTTTTATAATCTCAAATGCTTTTGAAGGTACTTCGCCCAATTTTACTCGAGCTTCTGTAGATAGAAGTTCAATTTCTAACCAAGTAGAAAATTTGAATTCGTCTTGCCAAATTTTCCCCATTTCCTCACGTGTATATCTATCAATCATTTACGCCTCTCTAATTTCATCATTTTAATTAAAGTTTCATTTTTTCTTTTAATTGTTAAGCGTATAATATCATTTGTCCTAAATTCTTGAAGTACGCCGATTAATGTATTATCGTCATTTATAACGTAGTTATTAACACGGGTAATAATATCGCCAATTTGAATATCTGCTTTTGAAGCGGGAGAATTTTTCATAACATTAGTAATAATAACACCCCGGGCAATTTTCAAACCGTAATATTTGGCGATAGCAGGAGTAATTGTTTGAATGCTGAGTCCGGTCCAAAAATTACGGTCAACTTTACCGTACGCTTTTAAATCAGCTACAATTTTTTTGACTTTGTTTATAGGGATAGCAAACCCAACACCAACGTTGCCACCCGACTGGGAATAAATCAGCGTATTCATTCCGATTATTTGTCCGAGACTATTTACAAGAGCACCGCCGCTGTTTCCCGAATTGATTGCAGCATCTGTTTGAATCATATTAAAATAATAACGGTTATTTGCAGACCCCAAATTCATACCCGTAGCGCTGACAACGCCGACCGTTACGGTAGGTTTATCATTAATTTCGAATAATCCGAATGGATTACCGAAAGCTATTACCCATTCTCCGATCAAAATATTATTGGAATTGCCGAATTTAATATATGGTAAATCATGTCCGTCTATTTTTAACAAACATATATCGGATGTTTTATCGGTACCGATTATTTTTGCGCTGTACCTCGAACCGTCTGTCATAGTAACAATAATTTTCGTTGCGTTGCCGGCAACGTGATCGTTTGTGATGATATAACCGTCGGGTGAAATTATTGCTCCCGATCCCAAACTTTTTACTTTTCTGCGTAAAATATCTCCGAAAAACTGACGGAAAAACGGATCTTGGCTCCATGGTGTTCTATATTGTTGAATTTCAGTTACATTAATGCCCACTATTGCCGGACTGACTTTTTTTACTGTTTCGGTAATAAAAGTCTGTAGTGAAACATTAATGTTTTTGTTTATTCTTACTTTGTTCGAATCGCTATATAGAGAATCAAGATTTGCGGGATTATTAACTTTGGATGTAATTGCTGTAATTTTTTTTACGGTTTTTTCGAAATTTTTATTGGTATTATAATAAAAGTAAGCGAACAAAATAGACATTAATAAAAATGTAATTAGTGATGATAAAATGGCTAATTTAAAATTTTTCATCTTTCTTACCTTTCTTGATTTTTTGTTGAGTAAACAAAATTTTTAGTTGTTCCCAATGTTTTGTTAAAATTATAAGCATCATAAATGCAACTAGCAATCCGTAAATAGTGGAATTAGCGGCGGGCGGTATCGAATATTTTGCAAGTATGTCGGATGAAGAAACCGCTATTACTGCAGTTAAAATTATTGCAGAAATATTACCGAAGTACATATCACGTTTAAAGAGATATGCAATAATCCATAAAACCGTCCACACTATTAAAATAGCCGGTATAAAAAAAATACTTCCGCCGGCAGCGGTTGCCAATCCTCTCCCGCCTTTAAATTTAAGCCAAGGAGAATAACAATGACCAATTACGGCAAAAATTAAAGCGAGCATTGGAAACATAAAATCATTTCCACCAATTAACTTGGCGATAAATACACTTAAAAACCCTTTACCTAAATCTACAAGTAAAGTAATTATTCCAATTGCTTTAGAATTGGATACTTGGAATGAATTAAGTGCGCCTACATTTTTTGAACCGTTTTCTCTAATATCGAGACCCTGGGAATATTTTACCATGAGATATGCTGTAGGAATTGAACCTAATATAAATCCAATTAAAGAAACAAATATGTAATTCATAAGTTATTGTGTTTAAAAGTGAAGAATATTTTAATAAATAAGTTAATTAATTTAATGTTCTAACTAAATAAAATAATTCAAAAAAATCAGATTCTAATTACTTTAGATTAATTTTCTTTCTTAAAAATAAATGTAAGTGATGAACAAAAAATGTATAAATTTAACGGATTTACTAAAACCATTTCATAAAAAATAATTTAAGTTTATATGTTTAATTAATTTTTTTTGATAAAAATTAACTTTATTTTTATAAAGAATTATTTTCGTTTTCAATGTTGCTTTTTTCATAAAATCCTAATAAATAGGAATTTATTTTTAATCTAATTATTGATTATAATAGTAACGAATTTTTGGAGTATAACATGATAAATTTTATTGGTCATTTTAATGTTACCCCATCTTTACCGCCCGAGCTTGAGCCGTTAAGAGAATTGGCAAAAAATTTATACTGGACTTGGAATCAGGACACACTAAAATTATTTAGAAGATTGGACAGGGAATTGTGGGAAAAAACAAATCATAACCCGATTAAATTATTGGGAAATATTAGTCAAGAAAGACTAAAAGAAGTTACAAAAGATGATGGATTTGTTTCTCACATGAACAGGGTTTATCTTCAACTGCAAGTCTATTTAGAAGAAGTTACCTGGTATCAAAAAAATTATCAGACTCACGACAAACCTTTTGTTGCATACTTTTCCGCCGAGTTCGGTTTGACGGAATGTTTGCAGATTTATTCGGGCGGGTTAGGAGTATTAGCCGGCGATCACATGAAATCATCGAGTGATTTGGGTATTCCTCTCGTGGGGGTTGGAATTTGTTATAAAGAAGGTTATTTCCAGCAATATTTAACTAACGATGGTTGGCAGCAAGAAAGGTACGAAATGACCGATTTTTATAATCAGCCTATGACAATAGTTACAGATAAAAATGGTGAACCGTTAAAAATTTCACTCGATTTTCCCGGGCGTAAAGTTTTTGTTCAAATTTGGAAAATTGATGTCGGCAGACTCCCGTTATATTTATTGGATACCGATGTTGAAGAAAACAGCGATGAAGATAAAAATATTACAAGGGGTTTATATTCGGGTACAATAGAAACAAGAATACAGCAGGAAATTATTTTAGGTATCGGCGGTATAAGAGCGCTTCATAAGATGGGAATTATTCCGCTCGTTTGCCATATGAACGAAGGTCATTCTGCCTTTTTAGGATTGGAAAGAATCAGATCTTTAATTAATGAATATGGGTTGACTTATCAAGAAGCGTATGATGTTGGGTTTTACTCTAATATTTTCACTACACATACACCGGTTCCTGCCGGAATAGATATTTTCCCAAATAATTTGGTTGAAAAATATTTTGGGAATTACTACCGGAAGGAATTGGGTATAAGTGATAAAGTGTTTTACAAATTAGGGATGCTTATTAAAGACAAACCGCCTACGGAATTTAATATGGCGCATCTTGCAATGAATATGGCAGGGTTTGTAAACGGAGTAAGTAAACTTCACGGTGAAGTTTCCAAAAGAATGTGGGTAGCAGGTTTCAAGGATATTCCTTTCGATGAAATTCCGATTGATTCGATAACAAATGGTATTCATACACGTTCACATCTTTCCGACGAAATGTATGAATTATTAATTAGATATGGAGGAGAAGATTTTTTCAATAATTTGCGTGATAAAGGAATGTGGGCAAGGGTTAAAGAAATACCTGACGAAGAACTATGGAGAACTCACGAGAGAAGAAGAGAGCGTTTAGTTGCATTTGCAAGGAAAAGATTAAAACAACAAATTATTGAAAGAGGAGGTTCTACTCAAGAAATAAGAGCCGCTAATGAAACTTTAGATCCTTCAGCTTTAACTATCGGTTTTGCAAGGAGATTTGCAACTTATAAAAGGTCTACACTTATATTACGAGACGTTGAAAGATTAGCAAGTATTTTATGTAATACCCAATATCCTGTGCAATTAATATTTGCCGGCAAAGCACATCCCCAGGACGAAGCAGGTAAACATCTTATTCAAGATATTGTAAGTCATGCAAAAGCCGAACATCTGCGGAAAAGAATCGTCTTTTTAGAAAATTACGATATGAATGTAGCAAGATATATGGTACAAGGCTGCGATGTTTGGTTAAATAATCCCCGGCGCCCTTTAGAAGCAAGCGGAACATCCGGAATGAAAATTATTGCTAACGGCGGTCTGAATTTTAGTGTTTTAGACGGTTGGTGGGATGAAGCTTTCAACAATAAACTTGGTTGGAAAATTGGCGGTAGGGAACTTTATAACGATGCTGATTATCAAGATGAAATTGAATCGCGAGTAATTTATGAAACTCTTGAAAATGAAATTATTCCTTCTTTTTACGATAGAGGTTCCGATAAACTTCCCCGTACGTGGATTAGTATGATAAAAACATCAATGTCCACTTTAGGTCCTTATTTTAATACGGAGAGAATGGTTGGTGATTATTTTTCGAATTATTATCTAAAAGCATACGAAAATAGAAAATCTTTGATGAAAAATGACTGGCAGAAAGGCAAAGAATTTTCTCAATGGAAAAGGAAATTGTTAGATAACTGGGATAGTATCAAATTTGTAAAAGTAATTCAAGAAAATAAAAACGGTAACCTTAAGGTTGATAATAAATATGTCGTTTCGGCAATAGTAGATTTGGGAAATCTTACCTCAAACGATGTTGAAGTACAAATTTATTATGGTGATACAATTAAACAAGATTTGCCCCACGTAAATAAATATGTTTCGATGGAATGTATTGATGAGAAAAATTCTACAAAACGGTATAAATATAAAGGTGAAATTTTTTGTGAAACTACAGGTCATTTTGGTTTTACACTGAGAATTTTACCAAAACACTACTTATTAGTAAATCCTTTTGAACTTGGTTTAATTAAATGGGTGTAATTTAAAATGTTTTTAGAAACACTTGACGTAAGAAAAAATGATGTATTAATTTATTCGAAAAACAAATTTGATTTTGATAGTAATTTTAAGATTATTTTCAAAAAAGAACCGGTAAAAAGGGCTAGGAACATAAGCTATTTTGAGGTTTGTGAATTTATTAAAGACCCTACACCCAAAAATTTGATTGTTTATCGTTTACTTACAAATGTTGCCGAACTTGATTCCTATTCTACAAAATATGGCTATTTTATAAGAA
>CAZXJG010000026.1:9521-26871 GCA_964640985.1 uncultured Melioribacteraceae bacterium
ATTGAAGGTAAAATGGAGCTAATATATTTTGACCCGATTTTTGCTGTTAAAGATTTGCGGCATCTCCGTTTTAATGTTGATCCCGAAAAATTCCGTTTCAAAGTTCAACAGTTGGGTTTAACATTTAGAGGTAAAATGGAACTTGAAGCCAATTTTGCAGAAGTTTTTTCTTTCGATTTGAAAGCGGACGAATCGAAATATCAGAATGATAAAATTTTTGCCGATGCTATTTTTGCTCTCGATAATAATTTTATAGACGAGGAAGATGATTTGCTTTCCACATCTTATTCCGAATCTTCCGGTTTTCTTAGAGAAGATTTTCAGCATCGTTCTTTAAAAAATGTTGTTGAAGATTCTAATTATGCCAAAAAAGATATGTCTAAAATTACTATAGTAGATGATTTTCGGGCAGAATCCCTACGGGAAAGAAATATTCTCGGATTAAAAAAGGCTTTGGGTGTAAATATCGATAATTCGTATTCTTATAAACGTTTTCTTAACAAATCAAGTCAATTTGCAAATGAAAAATTAAATATGGAAAAGCAAAAATCTTTTTCCGAATTTATTAAAAATCATCATGAGCCTATGGATAATATTGAAGAAAATATTCCTTTAGGAAATGTTATAGACCTATTCAAATCAACTGGAACAACCAAAAACCGTTTTGTTTTGCCCAAGAGGGATGAAGTTTATTTGAAGTTCGATAACAACTAAATTTGTCAATTTTATAGTGTTCAATAAATTTTATTATTCAAAAAAAATATCGATTAAATAATTTAGGATGTAAAATGAAAGTTCCTCTTTTAGATCTCAACCCACAGTACCGAATGCTTAAAAAAGAATTAGATACTGTCGTTATGCGTGTCATTGAATCTCAAAAATTTATTCTCGGGCATGAAGTAGAAGCAATGGAAAAAGAACTTGCTGAAGCTTTAGGAGCAAAATATGCTTTCGGTGTTTCTTCAGGTACCGATGCATTATTACTTTCGTTAATGGCTATAAAAATAAAACCCGGCGATGAAGTTATTGTACCTACATTTTCTTTTTTCGCTTCCGCGGGTGTTGTTTCAAGGTTAAATGCCGTTCCGGTTTTTGTTGATATTGACCCTGTAACATTTAATATAAATCCGGATTTAATAGAAGAAAAAATCACGGAAAAAACCAAAGCAATAATTCCGGTGCATTTATACGGACAAAGTGCCGATATGGAACCGGTAATGAAAATAGCCTCAAAATATAATTTAAAAGTAATTGAAGATGGTGCGCAAGCAATCAGCACGCAATACAAAGACGGCAGATGTGTCGGTACGATTGGTGATATCGGCTGTTTCTCATTTTTCCCAAGTAAAAATTTAGGATGTTTCGGCGATGGAGGTTTGGTAACAACAAACGATAAAGAGTTGGCACATCTATTGAAAATTATGCGTGTACATGGGGGTGAGCCTAAATATTATCATAAAGTAATTGGGGGGAATTTCCGCTTAGATGCTTTACAAGCTTCTGTTATACGTGTTAAATTATCATATTTAAATAGTTGGTCGGAAAAACGAAGACAAAATGCAAAACTTTATACAAAACTATTTTTAGATGCAGGTTTGGCTGAAACAGAAGGGAAAACCGGATTTGATAATCAAAATAAAGTTTTACTTCCGAAAGCTGTGTATAAAAAAAATTCAAGTGGGCTTTCTACCGGGAATTTAATCGGAAACAATAATTATCATATCTTCAATCAATTTATAATTAGAATTGAAAAAAGAGATCAATTAAAAGATTATTTAAAAGGGAAAGAAATTGCAACTGAAATTTATTACCCTGTTCCTTTTCACAAACAAGAATGTTTCAAAGGGTTAAATTCATTTGGGAAAGAATATCCTGTTGCAGACTTTTCCGCCGAAACATGTTTGGCGCTGCCCATTTATCCTGAATTATCCGACGAAATGATAAAATATGTTGTTAACAGCATACAAGAATTTATGATGAAGTAATTGCATTGTAAATTAATTTAGTAAATAATTGTCGGAGTAATAGTAATTTTTGCAGCAACATTGCCGATAAATTTTACATTATTTTTTAGAGGAGACTTATGAAACTAAAATTTATAATCCTTTTTTCTCTTTTCTTTTTTATATTTTATTTTTCCCCGGTTTTTGCCCAGGTAGTTTATGAACCGATTTACAATGATGTTTATTCATTCCTTTCCCTAACAAGTCAGAAGGGTTTAATTGAATATAATGATTTAATAAAGCCTCTTTCGAGAAAGTATATTGCACAAAAATTAATGGAGCTTGAAAATCAGGTAAATAAATTAACTCCATTGGAAAAGGAAGAATTACAATTTTATGTGAAAGATTTTGGTAAAGAAATTGCACTGCAAAATAAAAAACAAAAATCTGCTCACTTTGGTGAAACACAAAATGAAAATATTAAGTTTTTAAATAAAGATAAATATGGGCGTTGGCGGCTGTTCTCGTATGAAGATTCTTTATTTTTTCTAAATGTGAGTCCAATTTTAGGTTATGAGATTGGCAAGAAGGAAGGACAAAAGATAACTCATCTTTGGAACGGGCTTTATTTTTACGGTTATCTAACAAATAAAATCGGTTTCAGTTTTAGTTTCCGTGATAATGATGAAACGGGAAAAACATTGGATAGAAAAAGAGAATTTACTCCTGAAACGGGAATGACAATTTCGCTTTCGCGAGACGATGGATTTCAATACGATCAGATACGCACTTCAATTGGGACGGATTGGAGTTGGGGAAGCTTTTCTATTGGCAAGGAATTTTTGGAGTGGGGTTACGCGCAAAGTGGAAAAATAGTTTTATCTGATAAAGCTCCGAGTTATCCGTATTTACGTCTTGATATTCATCCTGTTAAATGGCTGTATTTTAATTATATTCACGCTTGGCTTTCTTCCGGTGTTATTGATTCGAGTGCCAGTTATGCAACTTTACTCAAAGGACGAAATAGAATTCAATATCGTTCAAAATTTTTAGCATCACATACACTTACTATTATTCCAACACATAATCTTTCCATATCTTTGGGAGAATCGGTTATTTATAGTGATAAATTAGAACCTGTTTATTTATTTCCATTAATGTTTTTTCGTTCTGCCGATCATTATCTGAGTAAAAATAATAATAATGCCGGTTCTAATTCACAATTCTTTTTTAATATTAGTTCGCGGAATCAAATTCCCAATACTCATTTATACGGAACGCTTTTTATTGATGAATTGGCTTTGTCGAATATCTTTAATCCTAAAAGGCAGCGGAATCAAATTGCATTTACATTAGGCGGTTCCGTTACCGATTTGTTAATTGATAATTTAACCACAACAGTTGAATATACTAAATTATATCCTTTTGTCTATCGTCATTATATCCCAACTCTGACTTATGAAAATCAAAATTATCTTCTGGGTGATTGGATAGGGCATAATGCCGATATGATATACACTTCATTTAATTATAGGTTTATTAGAGGATTGCAAGCAACTTTATGGGGCGAATATATACGAAAGGGGGGTAATGGCGTTGTGAATGATCAATATAAGTGTCCCTACCCGCCGTTTTTATTTGGTTTGAGGAAAAATTATATTTATTGGGGCTTCGATGCTAAATATGAAATTATGCACGACTTTTTTGCACGGCTTAAATTTCAATCTTATTATTCTTCAAAAGAACAAGCTGATGGTTTGTTTATAAATAAGAAGTTTAATGAGTTTTCTATTGCATTGTATTATGGAATGTGATTATTACTCCGCAATAATAAAGATTACGTTTAGTATAATTGTAATTTGGTTTTCTGATTTTGATTTTCAAATAAACTCACTCTAATCTCTCTTCCCGCAAAAGTCGGAACAGGGAAGTATAAGGAAAAATCAGAAAACCATTTCAAAAATAAATAGCTCTTTTCTAAATAAAGGACTTAATTATTCAACCAATATTTAGAATAGAGCTAAATAAATTAAATGCAGCCTTTATAATTATCGGAGTTATATAGTCATTTTATAGTATAAAAATTTTTAAAAAGATATAGTGTGCAATGTTTTTAAGTGATAATAAGAATCCGGTAACAAACCGTCAATTTTAAAATATAATACCGGTAAAATATCAATTAATCAATGTTCATTTATTATTATTTTATCTTCTTTGGGGGATAAGGTAAATGTTTTTTTCTTTATTATTTGGGAAACTGTAAATTTCACTTTATTAATTATAATTTCTACTCCGGGATACGCTATACCGGTTACGGTAACTTTTGCATCCGCTGTATTTTTTAATGATTGTTCAAGTTCGTCTTTTCTTGCTCTTAACGTGTTAAAATCGGATTTTAACTTTTTATATTTAATTAGAATTGATCTAAAAATATTTTTACCACCTTCCGACAGATTTGTGATTTTTGAATACTTTTTAATTTGCAATTCATTTTGATACAATTCAATTTCCATTTTTTTTATTGTTTCCGTTAAATTAGTTATTTCTTCTAAAGTCAAATAATCGTAGCCGACTTGAATACGGGTAGGCGTACCGTACTCGTGTCCTAAAATATGAACTTTAACAAGTTCGCCTGCTATTGTAGTTCCTCCTATTATTAAAGCCTTGCCGCTTGATATTATACCCTTTCGTGCATAAAGGTGGGCGTCGATAGCTTCTTTATTTATAATAATATTGTTGCGGGAATATACCGTTTGGTTTCTAATATATTTTAATGTTACATCACCTTCTGCTGAAATAACACCTTCTTCATCACCGCTGAAACCGCCGTTAACTATTACATTGCCTCCTGCAATAATTTTTGCATTTTTTACATAACCCCCAATAAATATATCTTTACTCAGTTTTAGTTTAAAACCGCTTTTTACGTTTCCTTTTATGTGTATTGAGCCTTTACTGATTATATTACCTGTGTTAAAATCTATATCACCATTAACTTCATATTTGTCGGAAACCGACAAAACACCTTTTGAAATTTTTAAATATCCATCTATCCGAGCTAAAATTGTGTTTTTATCGTCCGGACTAAAATAAGTATTTTTCCCGCCGGGGGATAGTCCTTTTCCAATTGCCGGAGGCGGAATTATTTTTCCGAAAACGTCCACACCATGTTTCCCGGGAATAGGAGGATAATAAATCGCTAATTTCTGGTCTTTTGTTACAGAGGTGATTACGTGGAGATTATAAAAATCAACTCTCCCGTCTTCGGTCACTCCTGGACTTTTATCTACCTTAACATTTATCAGGTATTCAACCCATGCTTCCTTCCCTTTAACCGGTTTTGTGCCGTTAGCAATAAGTATGCCTTTAACCGGTTGCGTGTGGTTTTTTAAGTCATTAATAATTTTCCCTACTTTCCTTAGATCGGGATTTAATGTAATGAGTTTTCGCTTGAATTCTTCGTATATTATATTTGGTGTTAAATTTTCTCCCCCTTTTGCTGGCGGATAAAAATCAGCAAAAACATTCATTTTATCATCGCTGACTGATATTGTAACGAAAGCATTTTTATTTACAGGTAATAATTGATATTTGTTATTATCGGAAAAGACGAACAAGCCGTCTGTGGCTGCATAGTAATTATTACTTTTTTCATAAAGGTTTGATCCGATAGAAGTTTTATTTATCTCTTTCCCAATTGATGGATTTTCTTCTTGTGAGTTGTCTGATGGAGAAGCTATGTCAGAATTTTTATCTTCGGAATTTTCGGATACCTGAGCTGTAATTAACAAATCGTTTTTATTTACAATTTTATCTGTTAAGCCTGCTTCTTCAAGTATAGTAAAATATATATTGCCGTAAATTCTTTTCTCCAAAACAGCTTTTTCTATTTCTTTTGAAAGTGGTTTAACCGTTAAAAAATATTTTATATTATTCTTAATTTTATCTTCACCGGTCTGTTTTGTATTGTTTTTTAGTGACGGTTCCATTTTCATAGTTTAATTATGATTAATTTTTATTTAACAAAATGTCGGTCTAACCGTTCTTATAATTAATTATTCAAAAACATAATTCGTTTGTTTATAAGTAAATTTTGTATAAATAACGTTATATTTTATCCTAATTAATTATCGGAGAAAAGTTAAAAATGTTAATAGGAAAGCGCAAAGAATTATGAGTTGTAGCAAATGGTTATATTGATATTTGTTTATGGTAACAAAACAAAAAGAAGGAATCAAAATAACAATAACACATCTGTATAAAATATTTTGGATAGTAGTGAACAATAACAATAGAAGATGTTAAATTAATCTAAATATTAAGTTTTTTTACCTTAGAATTTAGAAAAGTAAAAAAACAATAATTAATTTTGTAAAAAATAGCTTTATTTATTACATTCGCTATATCACTTTTTTGATTGAATATTTGCAACTAATATCACTAAATACTATTTTTGAATCCGTTTTTAATTTATTGTTTGTTGTAGAGGGGGGCCTGTAGCTCAGTTGGTTAGAGCATCTGACTCATAATCAGAGGGTCCGGGGTTCGAGTCCCTGCGGGCCCACAAAAAAGCTTCCCTATGGGAAGCTTTTTTTAATTATCTGATATTTTTTATAATCTATTTGTTTTTCAACCAAACATGTTCTAACCGGATTGTTGTGAATGTATCTTAACTTTGTGCGAAACATTTTAGCATTTCTTAAACCTAAAGTTTGCCTTTTTAAAATTGTATAAATTTATGCCGGTAAAATGATAAATATTGTCGAGGAATGGTCCTCCACAGTATGGGAAAAAGGTGAAAAGGTACAAAGGTTCAAAGGCAAAGAGGTGAAAAGGTTTTTGATGAATGATTTACGAACTGTTCGTTGTTCGTATGTCGTAATTCTCGAGATGTCTCCGCTACGCTTACTCTTCGGTCGACATGACAAACTTGCTCAGTTCGTTTCGATACGTCCGTGAGCACTAACTACCGTCGGTTGTGAAAATTGCCACCCCTCTTTTGGGGTTGGTGGCAGCATTGAACTTACAATCACAATGGAAAAATTTAGATCCCCTTTAACTCATCAAAAGCTCAAAGCTGCAAAAACGGTAGTTTGGAATTGATAGGGTGAATACAACATATATTCGCTATTTTTCTTTCCGTAATTGTAAACGGCATCAACGCCGAATGCTACTTTTTCCCTATGAAGATAAGATAAACCTATTTCCAACTGACCGCCGAAAGAGTCAAGCGAAATTAAATTAGATATACTAAATCCTAAATTGGGAGAAAAAATACGTGAAGCTCCAAAATCAAATCCTAAATAATTCTTTCCATAGTAATTTTGGTTATAGCCCAAAATGTTCCCCGTGTTTTTTACCAAGTTTTCTATTTTACTCTTTTCGCTTTTATTAAATCCCTCGCTCCTAAAAGCATATTCCAATGTAGCCGAATAATATTTCCATTCATAATCGATACCCGTAGAAACAGAAAGCTGAATACCTCCTTTGTTTTTAAAATTAAATAATTGGGCGTAATATTGTTCATTGTGTTCTTTAACAATCCCTTCGCTATAGAGCCTAAACGAATTCATTTGTTGAGAAATATTAAAACCTACCAGCCAGAATTTAAGTCTTTCATAATAGAAATAAATTCCGCTATAAAAATTATTAAATTGTAATTCCGTTAGCATCCCAATATTTGCATACTTCCACTTCTGCGAAGGGTTTGACCATAAAAAGACAGCCGTTGAAATATCCGATGAGGCAATCCAATCCAATTGAATTAAACCGGGCGCCTGACGTTGCAGTTTTTCCATGTGTCCCAATACGTTTATTTTGGGACTTACCCTATTTGAGAAGTTATGAAACTCAGCCAAGCCGAATTTTTTCTCTCTTTTACCGATGGTTAAAAAAACATAATCTGTAAAAGGCACCTGAATATACAATTGTCTGAGTGTGAACTGCGAAATATTCGGGTTTGAGAAAGTAGTAATATATCTTAAATCCATTTCAAACTGAGTTTTTGCAAATCCGCCGCCTAATAATGTTAATTGACCCCCTATGGCGGAAATATAATCGTTCCATTTCTTATTGGATTTCATTATAAAATCATAATTTTTTGCCACGTATCCGTTATACGCAAAAAAGGAATAATCAATTCTCTTATTATTCTGTGCGGAAACAGGAACCGTGATTAAAAAAATGAAAAGCGCTGCAAAATATTTGTACACCATATTTAACGACCTATATTTATTTTGAATTGTGTTAATACATTTATGAATTCGCGGCTTATTTTTTTTGCCGCAAATGCACTAATATCCTATTGTGTAGCAATTTCCATATACCTTTTAGTGAATATCCTGTCGTCTAAGTTACGCGGATATTCAAAGTTCTGCATCACTATATCGCTATATCTTCCTTTTATTAAAGAATCGTACATAATAAGATGAAGATACTGCAGCTTGTTATTCTTTTTGATAATCTTAATTATCTTCTCAACTTTTATTTTCTGATTAGAGAAAGAATAATAAATCCTTTTTATTGGAAGCAGTGTTTTTTTATTGATGAAAGATTCGATTCTATAGTAAGCGGTCTTTTTAGAACGTGATTTTAAGAATAATTCTAAAACTTTTTGTCCGTTTAACTCAACTTCCTCTACTTTTTTCAATTTATAAAAATAGCCTAAGGAAGAGCTTAATAAATCCTCTTCGGTAAAAGTACTTGCTTCAAAAGACGCTTTGGCGGAGGTTTCATATGTCCGATTTATTTTGGCGAGATAGAACCAGATTATGTCCTCTCTTCTCAATTGAGCCTGCCTTCTTACAACCGGCGGATTTGTAAAAATAGCGAGATATTTCTTGTACCCTTTTAGATAAACAGTAAGTTTGTAATACCTTAGATACTTGTTTTTTTCGTATAATTTTATCGTAAACTTAAATTTTGAGATTTTTGGAAAAAAAGCCGCATCACTTCTCGCAAGTATATTTTTGTATTTACCGTTAAATATATTTTTATTTGTCTGTGAAAAGAGCATTGAAGGAATCATCAATAAAAGAACAAAGAAGACTGTTTTTAATTTCATTTTTATACTCATCATTTAACCTGTTTTTATATTTATTTTTCTTTCAAACTGTTTCTCGGTACAAGAAAATCCTTACACTGAGAACCACGGAGTTAACACTGAGAACCACGGAGTTTATAAAATATATCTTTCCACTCTGTGTTCCTCCGTGTAATGTGTGGCAATAAAATCCTTACACTGAGAACCACGGAGTTTATAAAATATATCTCTTTAAACTATTAGTTAACTTTGTTACATTAAAATTAATTAATAATCCCAACCGTTTTTCTGCAAAGCGCATATAAGTTAATATTTGAGCTTCGTGAACAGGATTAAAACCTTCCACAGCTTTTAATTCCAAAATGATTTTATTCTCAACAAGAATATCAATTCTATAACCGCATTCAAGTTTTATTTTTTTGTAAACAATCGGTACCGGTTTTTGACGTTCATAATTTAAGCCTCTTAGTTTCAATTCATAACATAAACATTCTTCATAAGCTGATTCCAACATCCCCGGACCTATAAGTTTGTGAACTTCAATTGCAGCCCCGATAATTTCCTTTGTCAAATCTTCATATAACATCTCTGTGTTTCTCCGTGAATACTCTGTGTTTCTCCGTGTAACCGCCTCTCCCAACTTATTTAATACCGCTCTCCATTTCCCTAACTTCCAATTTGAAATATTTACGTAATGAGTGGAAACTTGCATATAGACCGCTGAAAAATATGAATAATACTACCAACGCAACATCTTTTAACGCAAAATTGAATTGGAGGTCAGGACCGCCGAGCACAACAACCATTTGATTGGATAACTGTGCCATACTTATACCGGATAATATATCACCTATAAAAAATGAAAGCAGGAAACCGCACAGCAAACCTGCCGAGAAATAGAAAATGGTTTCCCAAAATACCAATTTATATATTTTGATAAACGGCATGCCGTAAGTAGTTAGTACAGAGATTTCATTTGACCGTTTTGAAAAAGTAAGAAAAAAAACATTCTGAATACCGAAGAACAAAACAATCAATAATACAATGGAAATAAAAGTAATTATAACCGTAAAAAACATCCGGCTGAATTGGAACACCCGGTAAAACATGACATTACCCGGATCCCATCTCCAAACGCTTATATAAGCGATATTAGAAAATTTCTTCAATTCCTTATTAACTATCGATTGTAATGTTATATTATTACCCGGATCTTTTAAAAATACTTTAATATGATTTAAATAATTATCCGAGACCATACCAAGATTACGGGCGTTTTTTAAGTTTACATACAATGACTTAAAATGAATGTATCCATTACCGATAAATATACCGCTTATTTCGTAATTGGCGGTATTAATTGCTCCTTCAGGTGTTTTAAATTCCACCGTTACATTATCGCCGACAGAAACACCTAAACTTGCCGCCGTACTTTTTTCAATTACCGCATGAGCAGTTTTATCGATTGAAGAATCCCCTCCGGCTATCCACTGCACACTATTATTTAATTGTTTAAAGTAATTAGAAGAATAGCCTTTAACATAAGCATTAGATAAATATCCATTATTTGAGATAATTCTTGCATTTCCTAATGAATATTCCCCCATAATCATCTTTACGGCATTTTTATTTTTACCGGTTTCAAGTTCCTTTTTTACCTTCGCCAGGTTATAATTTTCACTCTTTACACCAAGAGCAATATCGCCTATGTAACTCTCCAATGTTTGTTCCATTTGTTCCCGGCTGCCTTTAAGGAAAGCTAAATTTAAGAAAAACATCATAGAAATAATTGCGATAAATAAAATCATTTCCAATGTTTGTTTCTTATTGTGATATAAATTTTTCAGTGCCCAAAAAAAATAAAACATTATTTATTACCTTCTAAATAATTTTACAATAACGTCTTCGTTTATCCCCTTTAGAATGGGGTGTATTGAAGCTATCATGACGACGAGCCATAATATTAAGAATGAAAACAGATAATATCCCGGCGATAAATTAATGGAAAATTTACTTGCAGCCAACATTACTTCCATTCCTACAGAGTTAGCGGTTAATTCTATACTATTAATACCGAAAATTATTAAAGTTGAAATTATTGCTCCGATAATAGAGCAGTATAATAGATAGAAAGTAAATTCACCAAGCCATATTTTTAATATCCACCACCTCGAAGCGCCGAATGTTAAATAAACTCCAATTTCTTTATGCCGTTCTAAAAGCATTAAATGAACATTATGAAAAATGGAACTGAATACAATCCCGATTATTAACAATAACAAAACCCAGAACACAAAACCATATATCCATTTCATCGTTAATGTTATATTGTGCGAATCCCACATACTAACAACTTTAAATTGAGCCGGAATAAGAAACGGCAGCATTGAATTTTTAAAAAAACTATTGCCGGAAAAAATCACTTCACTTACGGTACCTTGCTTTACCGACCTAATGGAATCTGCAAAGGACAGTGGAATAAAACCCACTATGGAGGCATCCGCAAAATATTGTGTTTTCCTCGGTTCAATTATCCCTGAGACGGTTAGTAAATCGTAAACCATATAACCGTTAACATTTTTAGTGAATATAATAACAGTATCACCTACATCAACGTTTAACCTGCCGGCTGCATTAAAGAACAAAGCAACCTCCTTTGTACCTGCTTTTGGGAAATGCCCTCCGGTAAGTTCAAGATTAGAAAGAATTGCCCGTTCTTTATCCGCTTCCATTCCAATTAATACCATAGGTGTTTGTGCTTTACTTTTATATCCTTCCAATAATCCGAATACCCTTAATCTCGGCGAAAAATTTACTCCTTTTATATTTTTTAACTTATTTTCAAGTTTACCATAAGAAAAATAATATTCATTCTTGGGAGGTTTTAGTGCTTTGTAATTTTTGTACTCTTTTACTACTATTGCTCCATCGCCGAGAAGCATTTTACCCCAATAATTTTCGACGTTGGAAAATAGTGTACTGAATAAACTGATAAGGAAGAATATAAGAAAAAAAGCACCCGATAGAACAAGAGTAAGACTTTTTCTCTTCTTCCTAAATTTTAAGAAACTTTTAAATGTAATTTTTAAGTATGATATCATGATTTTTTATTTCCGATTGACAATTAGACGATTTCATTTCCTTTTTTGTTTCATATCTCCAATAGAACACGGATGACACGGATTTAACGGATTTACACTGTTTATTTTCTATCATTTGTAAAAATCTTTCTTTTTATCTCAGGTTTCTTTCCAAAATTTAAGAGTAAACCTAATTCTATATTTGTAGCTTTAAGATAATTTATTAATTGAAATTCATGTTCTTCGCATATAGATTCTGCTGCTTTTAATTCAAGAATTATTTCATTGTCAACCAAAATATCCGTGTAATACTCGCCAACTTGTTCTCCTTTATAAAACACATCAATTTTCTTCTGTTCTTCACAGAAAAAATTATTGGCTCTTAATTCTTTTATTACTGACTTCTCATAGACTTTTTCTAGAAAGCCATACCCAAGAGTATTGTAAACTTCATAAAAACATTTAATAATTTGTCTCGTCTTATTTTCCAATAACATCTGTGATTATCCTTTAAATCTGTGTTATCTGTGTTCTATATCTCCAATGGAACACGGATGACACGGATTTAACGGATTTACACTGTTTCATTTTCTATCATTTGTAAAAATCTTTCTTTTTATCTCAGGTTTCTTTCCAAAATTTAAGAGTAAACCTAATTCTATATTTGTAGCTTTAAGATAATTTATTAATTGAAATTCATGTTCTTCGCATATAGATTCTGCTGCTTTTAATTCAAGAATTATTTCATGGTTTAACGGTTTTATTCAGTTATTAAATTATTTTTTTTCGAGAATAATTTTTTAATAAAGATTATAAAATATTTCCCACCATAACCTATTAAAAGCATTATTGCACCAAACAAAATAAAGCCGTTTCTTAGAAGTTTATTAAATAAATCGCTATCCCACTTTGCAATTATCATTTTCAAGGGGTTTATAATTTCAGTATCTAAATTTAATCCTATGTTTATTGCTTTTAATAAAAATAAAGATATAAAGAAAACCATGAAAGTAACAAATATAATTATGTATATTTTAACGCCATTGAGAACTTTTTCAGGATAGCTGCGAAAAGGATTAATTACTTCTTCAACTTTTCTAAAATATTTTGAGGGCAGATATTGAAAAAAATAGGCTTTAATTCGATTTTGTAAATTAGGTACTCCGAGAGTATCGCAGAGGAACCAATAACCGTCCATTTTAAGAAAAGGATCAAATATACCGAGAAAGGAGAAATGAAAGAGAAGAATAAAATCCGCAATGACTTTAGAATTGAAATAGAAACATAATATATAAAGAGGCAATATTGAAATCATATTCCAATAAAATCCGGCAATAGAAACAACTCTCCTTTGTCCTCTCGGTAAATTCCAAGTTTCGTGAATATCGGAATACCCGACTAACATATAATAATAAATGCCTATGCCTATGCCCCCTGTTTTTGAATTATATCGCTTTGCTGCGGCAATATGTCCCGTTTCGTGTAAAAAAAGTGAAACCAAGCCAAAAATAGAAAACATATAAAAATAATCTAAAGCTGAATAATAAATAAGATGTTGGGTCCATGTTGTAAAAAAATAAAAATAAACAAAGACAGCGTCAAAAATAAAAAATAAAGAGAGGATGGAGATTACAAAAGGCTTCGAAAAAACAAAAGAAAAATATTTAAAAAATTGTTCATGTTTTTCTGTGTCAATTATTCTAAACCGGAACCAGAAATTTTTCATTTTATTTCGGAAAAAATCTTCTTCTTTTATTTCTTTTTCTTTCTGCTTTTCATTGTTTAATATCCCTTTTTTAAATAGCAATGAAAAAGTCTTTTCAATATTCTTTTTATTCGCGGTATTGTCTAAACTGAATTTATCAATCATGAAAGAGGATGTTTTGCCTTCATTCAACGCGATAAAATCAAGTAATTTCTTCACATTTTCATTAATTTCAATATCACAAGTCTCAGAGACAATGCGGTACCTTTTTTCAATACTGCTGGTATCAAAATCAAATATTTTAAAGTTGTTTAGATAAACCGGTAACTCTTTTTCTAATATTTTATCCATTTGCTGTCGTATTCTAAAAAATAAAACTTAATTCGATATATTAAAAAATCTGCTTCTTGCGACAACCTCAACAGGAGATTCGGTTATCAAATCCCTAACAGTTAAAGTATATGCTTTCTTTAAGTATTCTTCAATTATTCTATAACCGGTAAAACAGCCCGTTCTATCAGGGAACCATTTACCGTTATTGTTTTCGCTTACAGAGAAGAATCGGTTAATAATATTATCATCTTTACTTTGTAAATAAGGTTTTATTTCTCTCTTTAAGAACCATTCATTTCTCCGGCACCATTCAAGCTCAGCCGAAGTAATAAACAGATGAGAAGATAATGGAATTTCAGGGAATATTTCTTTAGAAGAATAGGCTGCCAAACCCATCTCATATAATTTATATAAAAATGCTTTTCCCAATATCCCTGTCCTATGAAGAATAAGACTGCAATATTGATTTGCAATTATAATGGGAATACTGTTTTCTATTCCATTACAACGGCTCTTAAAATAAGCATGATATTTAGCTGCTTCAGTCTCAATATCAGTGAAAAATTCCAAGGAAATTATTATAGCCGGTTTTCCATTAATAACGCTACATTCAGCAGGGGAAGTGTAATTACCTATCCAAAGATAAATATCAGGTATCCCCTTCATAGGCAGCCGCTCAAAGCAGCGATTTATGCTTTCTCTGCAAATACTTACAATTCGTCGCAGCGAATCATCTTTTTCTATTTGTTCTATTAAACTCACGCTCTCATCTTTTTTATAGGAAATCAAACTATCAATAATGGTTTCTTTATTTAATGATGAAATTTTAAATAAACCTTCAAAAAAATCTTTATTAGGATTTATATATAATGAGTTTACTAATTTATATTTTTCTCTTTTATTATTTTTTTTGACGCATCCATAAAATTTACAAAATCTTTATATATAGAATAAATTTGCGGCTGAGGTTTTGTTAAATTTATTTGTTGGGGAATAATTATATTCTTCAAATATGCTTCTTTGCTTATTGCGGCCAAAGCTTTCAAACAAAATTGAGTAGTTATTGTTTTGGATTTGTAAATAAGGATATTGTTTCCTACACTCATTTTGATAAATTCAACTCTGTCCCAGTACCCTTTTTTATTTTGTTTTGTATATAAATAATTGATGCCGTTGATAAAACTTTTAAGATTCTTTGATTTTAACAGAGCAAGTGACAACAAAGCCAAAGCTGTGTTTAATGGGTCACTTCCAATGTTTCCCCATCCTCCGTCGTAGTTTTGAGTGCTAAGCAAAAATTCTTCTGCTTTCTTTAATGTATACGAATCCGGCTTAATTGCTTTAATAATTCTAACGGCAACGTAAGTTCCATAATAGTTTCCCCAATACCAGGTACTGCTCCAACATCCTTCTTTAGACTGTCTTTTCTCAAGGCAATTAACTCCCTTTTTAATTCTATCTTTTAAATGCGGAAAGTCATAAAGATAAAGTCCATAGAGTATATTAGCGAGCACCTCATTATCTTTTCCTTTTCGCATAATCCACATGCGTTCTATGGCTTTTTTAATGATTACTGTTTCTTTTGAAGTGTCATTATTATCCACCATCCAAGTTTCAAAGGAACCGTCAGTGTAACTACATTGAGATAATAATAAAGAGACGGGATCGGAAACTGCTTCATCAATCTCTTTATATTTACTTCTCACTAAGACTTGAAGAACTTGTCCTAAATCGTCAGCATCCGGAGGCAGTTCCGGCAGTTCAGGAAAGTAACTCCAGCCACCTCTTACTTTTTCTAATTTGGCAGAAGCAAGTATTTCCACTTCTTTCTCAATAATTTTATCTGCATCGGGATAAAAAGAACAAGTATCAAGCAGAGTATCAATTAAAAAAGCACGCTGGAAAACATCCCCTTCTTGATAATCAAATTTTCTTCCAAAACCTTCTGCTAATGGAATAACCATTTTATGTCTCATCTCAGAAAAATTCAACTCCCGCTGAGTCAAGATATAATCAAGAGCACGGGTTATATGAAATTGGAGCCTTTTATCTTGGGGTAACTCCCCAGCTCCAAGTGATAATTTTGGATACTGCTCTTGCTGGACATTTCTTCTTGAAAGCAACTTTTTACGCATTTCTGTAATTCTAATTCTTGATTTTTCACTTAGTGATTGCATTTTTTTAATGTTTTCTATCCATAACAGACAATTGGGTGCTAAAGAGGCTGCTTTTTCAAATAATAAAACAGCATTATCCATCTGATTTTCTGCAGCCTTAGAAAGATAAAGTGCTCTACCGATTGTCTCTAAGCCAGGCGGGTTATTCAATGATACTTGCTCTGCTAATTGGTTCTCATATATAATATTGGTTAGAAGATATGAATAATTACGATTCAAATAATCTTCTTTCCAATCCTGTAAATCATCATTAAGCTGGAAAGCGGTATGAAAATAGTCTAGTGATTTTGCCAGCGGTTCAATTTTTTCCAGGGTGCCATTTAATATAGCAAGTGCGGTGGTAGCACACTTTGCCATGGCAGATTTACCACAACTAATCAACTTAAATTCAGAGTATGGATATGAAGAAACAATTCCAGAATGCTTAGTTCTTTCTAATAGTATTGCATTGGTAAATTCTTGAGTATATTTTGTAAAGTAATCCCAAAAAATGGAGGAAGAATTAAAAATAGAATATAATAGACTGTAAGATTTCTCTAACAATAAATTAATATACAGTAAATCTGAAGGGTCCTTCAAATTTTTGGAATCCATTAACTTGTCATTCAATAAAAGATAACGAAAATATAACCATCCGCTCAATGCAATAGTCCTGAACTCTCCTTTGCTTACTTTATTGAACTCATTATGGAAGAGGAAGGGGAAATATTTATAAAAATTGTTATCTCTTTTATTTTCTGCAAAAGAAATATCCGCATTGTTATGAGATAATAAATTATTAAAACATGTTTCATGTTCACTTGCAATTCCAAACAAATACTTTTCTATTTCTATAATTTCTTCATTTAAATTAAAAGTCATGACTGCAGCAGCTCCTTAATAATTTTTTCTCAAAGCTTTTCCTTTTCAATTAGTGTTAATTCGTCCCGATGTTTTTTTATCAGGATTTGTGTCTTTTGCTCCATGCTTCTCCTTAAATTGTTCCCATTCTTCCGGTGTCATCTTTTTCCTTTCCGCAAGGCGGTATTCCATAGATTGTGTAAAAGGATTTTGTTCATTATTATTTCTAT
>CAZXJG010000027.1:0-24974 GCA_964640985.1 uncultured Melioribacteraceae bacterium
TCAAGAAAACCGGATATTCTATAACCGGATTTGAATATTTTACATACCCATTCGAACCAGGTAGTTTGAGCTTTTTAACAAAATATACTTGTTTAGAGCTTTCCAGACCTGTAATTTACTACATGTATGAGATATATGAATCGATTAAACTAAAAGACAAAATTGAAGATGATAATCTTCTGCGCCGTATAAAGAACTGCATAGATTTCGATTCAATTGAGGTGAAATTTGCCAGAATAATTAAAAACGCTTTCAAAAAATAGATGTATAACTCAGTCTTTAAAAAATATTCCCAAAATTATTCCTTGCAATGCATAACTCGGAATGACAATCCAAAAACCCCAAAGCCAATGAATGCCAAAATGAATAACTATCAAAAAAAACCTATCTATTTAATTTTTAATAAAAATCCACAAAAAATATTTTGCCGTATAAAATTTTAATATTTTTCAAGAAACTTATCGAGATATTGAAAATTTTGGGTTAATTTCCCTTGATGAGTAATAACAGCTCTTTTGAATTCTTCCGGTAACTCAATTTTATCAAACGGCAGCGAATAATCGGCATTAGCCAACAACGGCACAAACGGTTCAAGCGCTTTCCCGAAAGATTCCGACGCCTGGCGCGGTAATTCGGCAGGCAGCTTGTCAACAGCAAGCACAACCGGTCCGTTTCCATTTACACCGTCAATTATTTTACCTGTTAAAGGTTCGTATACATAGCAAGGATTATCTGATTTTGTTGCTTTTACAGTTAATTCCATCGATCCTTCAATATCGCATGTAATATCGCCAATAACTTTTAATCTTTGTTTATCCCAGGTGCTATAAAGCGATTTCATGAAACTTTTTTTCAATAATTTATCGTAACTTGCTTCCCAGTAAATGCCGTTTACAATCATAGAAAGAAACGGTACGTATTGTTCATATTTGGCTTTATAATCGTGACCGTTTTTAAAAAAATGTTGTAAATCGAATTCATTTTTCCCGTCAATTCTTTCATAAATATCAACTTCTTTAAATTCTACTTTGTAAACAACTTTATTGGAATATTTGCCTTCATTAAAGAATGAAATTAAATCTTTTGCTTTTATTTCAACCACCGACAGTAAATCATAAATTGCTTGTGCACCTTTTGAAACATGTCCGTAACCGTTAAACCCGGTTATTAAAGGGCAAATTTCATCGGGTAATCCGTTTTTCTTAATTTTGTTGCCGACTTCTGTTATAGATTTTTCGGCATCTTCGAGATTAAAATATTTATTAGCCTGCATAATTTCTTTAAATGGAGTATCAATCCCTTCACTTAAAAATTTACGTCCCAGTAACCAAAGCGAGTTGATCATTCCGGCATAACCGGCAAATCTGCCGAAAAAGATCAATCGCCGCCCTAAATCATCCTTTACCATTTCATAATCCATTAAAGTGATATTTTTATTTAATATGTTTTCTAACAGGGGCATATTATATGGCTGTCCCTTTATTGTATGTGAGAAAAAGCAATACGGTTTCCCGGGTATTAAATCTTCGGTAGGAACTTCTTTTACACCGAGTATCAAATCACATTCTGATAAATCTTCTTTAATTATTGCTCCCGCTTGTTTAAATTCTTCATCTGTAAATTTCCGTTGTTCGGCAGGCTGAACTAAAAAATTTAACTTGTTATGTTTAATTAATTCTTTGATATGTTCAGGCGTTAATGGAGCGCGTAATTCCGTTTTATCTTTTGTCTCTCTTCTGATTCCAACCGTTTTTAACATTGCAGTAACCTCTTTTTAATCAATTTACAAAGCTTTTTAGTATTATTAGTTGATGTTATTAATTTAAATATCATTCGAGGAATTTTCCCCTTCGTAAAAATAGCTAAAATCCCAAACTTTTTAAGATTCAAAATGAAGGAATAATAATAAACTTATTTAACCGGAATAGGTATAATTTGATTATGCATAGTCTTTTGTAAATAGGTATATTTAAATTTTGTAAAATAACAAATTGGTTTGATTATGAATGCAATAGAATTAATTAAGAAAAAAAGAGACAAAGAAAAACTTTCACAAAGCGAAATTAATTTTATGATTTCTTCTTATACAAAAGGTAAAATTCCCGATTATCAATTTGCAGCCTTTTTAATGGCTTGTTACTTAAATGGATTGGACAAAGACGAGACTTCCGCATTAACAGAGGCTATGTTATATAGTGGGAAAATCATTGATTTATCTAAAATAAAAGGAGCAAAAATAGATAAACATTCTACAGGCGGCGTTGGTGATAAAACATCACTAATACTTGCGCCGGTTGCTGCTGCCGCCGGGGTGAATGTTCCGATGATTTCAGGACGCGGATTAGGGCATACCGGTGGAACTCTCGACAAGCTTGAATCTATACCCGGATTTAGAACCAATTTAAATTTACGTGAATATAATTCCGTAATTAAAAAATCGGGTGCAGTATTAATCGGTCAAACTAAAGATATTGCTCCTGCCGATAAACTTATTTATGCGCTGCGGGATGTAACGGCAACAGTGGAATCCATTCCTCTGATTACCGGAAGTATTATGAGTAAAAAACTTGCTGAAGGAATAGACGGTTTAGTGCTTGATGTAAAAACCGGCAGCGGTGCATTTATGCGTAAAACTTCCGATGCTAAAAAATTGGCATATTCGCTTATGAATACCGCAAAGGCATTTAATAAAAACGTAATGGCTTTTATTACGGATATGAATCAACCGTTAGGTAATTATATTGGAAATTGGCTGGAAGTTTACGAGTCGATTCAAGTATTAAAGGGCGAAGTTAAAAATGAGCTTTTGCAGCTTTCTTGCAACCTGTCTGGGGCAATGATCTTTCTATCAGGGAAATCGTTATCATTAGATGAGGGAATCGAAATTTCACACGAAATGATAGATTCGGGTAAAGCATTTAATAAATTTAAACAGATAGTTAAATTACAAGGCGGCGATGTTTCTTTTATTGATAATCCTGATAAATATCCGAAATCGAAATTTACGAAAAAGATAAAATTAAATTCTTCGGGTTATATAAAATCAATCGATACATATCAAATTGGTATGGCTGCATTGGAATTAGGTGCGGGAAGATTGACGAAAGATGACATTATTGATCCTAAAAGCGGAATTATCTTCTTTAATAAAATAGGTGATAAAATAAATCCCGACAATACTGTTGTGAAAATATTTACCGATAAGAAAAGTCAAATCAATCATGTAACTAAAAAGATAACAGATGCAATTAAGTTAAGTTCCGTTAAGGTAAAAAAGCCGCGATTAATTAAAGAAATAATTGAATAATAATTATTAATAACAAAATTTTTATCGGTAAAAAAATGTTTGTACCACTAAAAATAAAACTTAAAAAACAAGAATATTTAGAAATCAATTGGAACGACGGAAAGGTTTTTCAATATCCGTTAAAATTTTTAAGAGATGAATCTCCCGATGCCGGGAACAAGGGAGAAACGGTGTTATGGCAGCATTTCGATCCTATTGAACAAAAATCCGATACTCCCGGGAAATATGAAATTGCTAATATTGAGCAAGTTGGGAATTATGCAATTAATATTTTTTGGAAAGACGGTGATGCAAACGGTATATATTCTTGGGAACTATTAAGAAAATTAGGTGAGTATTTAGAGGTTAAGGGGGTGGAATAAAATAAGTTATCGAATTACAACTCCTAAATAACAGTTATTTATTCTTGTATTATATGCAAGTTATTCTATTCCACCCCCTAAAAGTAATCTTCATCAAGATTTTGAACATCATCATAATGAAGAAAATCAGGAACAGCTAATTTTCAAAGATCGGTTTTTCAAACTTCGGCAAAAGATTAAATTTATTTTTAGTTTTCGGAACATAAACGCCGGATGATGTTTTTAATCTTCAATAAAATTGCAGGTGATATATGACTATAAAAGAAGCGCAGAATAAATTGATTAAAGAATTTGAAGGATTAACCGATTGGGAAGAAAAATATACGAAGATTATCAAAATGGGAAGGGAACTTCCCGCTTTACCTGAAGGATATAGATTGGATAAAAACAAAATTGACGGGTGCCAGTCGCAAGTTTGGATACATGCGGAATTTAAAGATGGTAAGGTTTACTTTTATGCCGATAGCGATGCAATGATTGTAAAGGGTTTAATAGCTATGCTTGTCCGGGTTTATTCCGGGTATTCGCCTGAAGAAATTTTAAGTAATCCGCCCGATTTTCTTAAAATAATTGGTGTTGATTCACATTTATCACCGACACGCCAAAACGGCTTATTTGCAATGGTAAAACAAATTCAGATGTATTCTGTTGCGTTTAATGCATTAGCGCAAAACAAAAACAAGTAAGTATTTTTTAGAAAATTAACGGTAATCGGCCAATATCCGGCAATTCAGAGTCAAAAATAATCATTACAAAACAATAACTTATACGAAAAATATGGATAAGATTAATAATATATTTCTTCCGGGTGGTACTGAACAAATTACACTTTTGTTAAATAACTTTGATCCTTCAAATAAGAAAATTCTTTTGATAGGAACTGAACTAAGTCAAGCTGCCGATATACTTACTAATAAATTTAAAGCGGATGTTGATATTATAGTTGAAGAATACGATTCTTTAATACGCGAACGGATGCAACTGACTAACAATGCGAAAGTTAACGTAAGAATAATGGATTTTGAACTTACGGATTTTCAAAATAATTATTTCGATCTCGTTTATGCACAAGCATCAATATCAAACCCGAGAAGAAATAAGATTGTAAAAGAAATAAAAAGAATTTTAAAACCGGAAAAATATTTTTGTGTCGGTGAACTTGTTAAAAAAATAGACCCTGTTCCAAAATTCATAGATAATTATTTAAATAATTCTTTTTTATCTCCTCTTTTCGTTAATGATATAACGGATTATTATTCTCAAAGAAACTTTAAGATTATTTATAAAAAAGATCTGTCCGGTTCTCTTGAACATTTTTATGAACTGAGTAAATCAAAACTATTACAAATTATTCCCACGTTAGATGAAAAACAAAAAAGCTATTATAAAAAATTACTTCACAAAATTAATCACGAATCGAATATATATTTAAAAATGAGAGGCACAAGATATATAGGCTTTTTTACTATGTTGTTAAAAAAAGGAATATAAATTTTAACAGAAATTACTATGAAATTTAAGAAGAAAGATAAGATGGAATTTTTAATTAGCGATTATGCTTTTCAAGGAAAAGGTATAGCAAAGGTTAATTATATTGATGATAATGATGGGTTTTCGGAAAAGAAGTTTGTAGTTTTTATAAACGGAGCTTACCCCGGAGATAAAGTGATTGCCGAGCTAAGAAAGGTAAAAAAATCATTTGCAGAAGCGAAACTTATTGAAGTAATTTCGCCGTCTGATAAAAGAACAAAACCTTATTGCAAATATTTTACAATTTGCGGCGGCTGTAAGCAGCAAGACTTACAATATAAATTCCAACTAAAATATAAAGCTGAGCAAGTATTGGATTCTTTTGTTCATATAGGTAAATTGAAAGACTTTGAAATACTGCCGATAATACCTTCGGAAAAGCAATATTTCTATCGTAACAAAATGGAATTTTCCTTTTCCGACAAGCGATGGTTAACCATAGAAGAAATTAATTCACAAGAAACGATAAAAAACAAAAATTTTGCTTTAGGTTTGCATATTCCCAAAATATACGATAAAGTTTTGGATATTGATGAATGTTTTCTTCAATCTGAATTAAGTAATAAAATATTAAATTTTACGCGTATTTTTTTTAAAGATGAAAATATTTCAATTTACTCAACCAAAACACATCAAGGTTATTTGAGAAATTTAATTATAAAAACTGCTCATCATACAAATGATGTAATGGTAAACTTAGTAACTTCGGACAATAACGAACGACTGTTCACCGGATATAAAGATAAATTACTTAAAAACATTCCGGGAATAACTACGATAGTTAATAATATTAACTTGAAAAAATCTCAAACATCTATAGGTGATTTTGAAAAAGTTTATTTTGGTAACGGTTATATTCTTGATAAAATCGACAAATTTATTTTTAGAATAAGTGCAAATTCGTTTTTCCAGACCAACACGTTACAGGCAGAAAATTTATATAAAACCGCAATGGATTTTGCCATATTTAACGGAGATGAAATTGTTTATGATCTTTATGCCGGAGCCGGCACAATATCCGTTTTTATTTCGGAAAATGTAAAAAAAGTTTTCGCTTTTGAAAATGTTGAATCTGCCCTTCGAGATGCAAAAGCAAACGCCGAATTAAATAATATTGAAAATATCGATTTTATTTTATCCGACTTGAACAAATCGTTTTTGCCAATTCTTCATGATAAGAATATTCCAAAACCGGATGTGATATTAACCGATCCGCCGCGAAGCGGAATGAATCCTAAAACAGTAAAAGATATTTTAAAATTAGCACCGCAAAAAATAATTTACATAAGCTGTAATCCAACTACGCAAGCACGGGATATAAATATGTTGGTTGAAGGAGGCTATAATTTAATTAAAATTCAACCTGTTGATCTTTTTCCACAAACATTTCATATCGAAAATGTAGCGTTAATGCAGAAAAATAGAACTGCATGAAAAATATTTTAAGTAAATGATTTTATGATTTCAGCAGTATGTAAATAAAACGAAGACAAATCACATTTTATATTTCGATTGGTAAATTTATATGGACGGCATCGGCAAATTCTTTAATTAAATCCCAATTCCCTTTATTTTCAAAATAATTTCCGGTTACAATGATTTTAGCACCGGCTTCCACTTTTTCTCTTATGGTAATAGGACTGCGTAATCCACCGCCGACAACAACGGGAATATCACAAGCAGATGAAACATATTGGACCATTTTATTAGGAACGGGATATTTAGCACCGGAGCCGGCTTCGAGATAAATTAATTTCATACCGAGATATTGTGCGGCAAGCGCCGTAGCGGCAGCAATATTGGGTTTATTTCGAGGTATCGGAATACTGGCACTTATATACTCGGCAGTAGACGAGCTGCCCGATTCAATCAGTATATAACCCGTTGAAATTGGTTCAATAGCGTATTTTTTGATTATTGGTGCAGCTAAAACATGTTTGCCGATAAGATGTTCTGCGTTCCTTCCGCTTACAAGCGATAAATAAAGAATTGCATCGGCATCGGGAGTAATTTGATTTATCGCTCCGGGAAAAATTATTACGGGCAGCTTTGAATTCGATTTTATTATGTTTATCGTTTTTTCAATATTACCGTTTATTAATAAACTTCCACCTACAAGAAAACCGTCAACACCGAATTTCTCACACTTTACAATAAATTCAACCAAATTATTTTCTACAACATTATCGGGATCTATCAGAACTAAATATGCAGCTCCCTTTTTCTTAATTACCTTTTGAAGGTAAGAATATGTTTTCATTTGCTTAACTAAGTAATTTGATTTTTGAACTAATTAAAATAATAAAATTTCAAATAATTTACACTCAATTTGTCGGAAGTAAAATCAATTATAACAACAGTGGTGAATATATTTTTTCCCCTTATAATAAAGAATTATGTTATTGCTTTTTATTCATTGTCACAGCGTTGATAGTTCCTCGCAATAACAAAGAAGGCTTAGTCTATTACAAGGTAAAGAAGGCAGAGCTTGATTTGAAAATCTTGTATTTTTTATTTTGAATAGATGTTTTAAAAATAAAATTTGAATATTTATTTTTATAAATTGTTTGTAATTCTTTAAGTTGTCCAATAAAATTATCTTAGGTTCGTAACATGAAATTAGAAAAAAGCTTAAAATTATTTAATGAAGCACAAAAACTTATACCGGGTGGAGTCAATTCACCGGTTCGGGCTTTCAAATCAGTCGGCGGTACTCCTGTTTTTATTTCGCGTGGTAAAGGCTCTAAAATGTATGATGTTGACGATAATGAATATATTGATTATATCGGAAGTTGGGGACCGCATCTTTTTGGGCATAATCCGGAATTTATATATTCGGCTCTTATAGATGCAATAAAAAAAGGCACAAGTTTCGGTACCCCTACCGAACTTGAAATTGAAATGGCAAAACTAATTAAAGAATTAGTCCCCTCGGTAGATTTAATACGAATGGTCAACAGTGGAACCGAAGCTACAATGAGTGCAATACGCGTTGCCCGGGGGTATACTAACCGCGAAAAGTTCATTAAATTTGAAGGTTGCTATCACGGTCATGCAGATTATTTTCTTATTAAAGCCGGTTCGGGTGCTCTAACCTTGGGTGTTCCCACTTCTCCCGGTGTAACCAAAGGTAATGCAGCCGATACACTTTTAGCTGAATATAACAATATTAATTCCGTTAAAAATTTAATTTACCATAACAAAAACAAAATAGCGGCAGTAATTATTGAAGCCGTTGCAGGTAATATGGGAGTTATTAAAGCTGATAAAACTTTTTTATCCGAATTAAGAAATATTTGTAATGAAGAAAAGATTATATTGATTTTTGATGAGGTGATGACCGGCTTTAGAGTTGCCAGAGGAGGTGCACAAGAAATATTCGGCATTACTCCGGATCTTTCTACTTATGGAAAAATTATTGGCGGAGGTTTACCTGTCGGGGCTTTCGGCGGCAAAAGAGAAATTATGGAACAAGTTTCACCTGCCGGACCCGTTTATCAAGCCGGAACACTAAGCGGCAATCCGCTTGCTATGGCTGCCGGATTTGCGGCATTAAACCATATAAAAGAAAATCCGGATTTGTACACTGAATTAGAAAAAAAGGCGGCTTATCTCGAAAACGGTTTCCGGGCAAATTTACAAACAGTAGGGAAATCATTTGCTATTAATAGAGTAGGTTCTATGATGAGTATGTTTTTTACGGAATCGGAAGTAAATAATTTTAATAACGCTGTAAAATCGGATACTGAATTATACGGTAAATATTTTCACGAAATGCTCAAACGGGGAATATATTTAGCGCCTGCCCAGTTCGAAGCTTTGTTTGTATCAACCGCCCATTCTCAAGAGGATTTAGATAAAACTATCGGCGCACATCTTGAGTCGTTACAAAAAATATTATAGAAATTGTATAAAAAAATTTTCTAAAGCTTAAAATTTTGCTGTTATTAACCCGGCAATTATTTACTCTGCATCTAATTTGTGGATAAGTTCTGATATAATGCATATTTGGTCTTCGGATTTTACAATGTTTATCTTGACTTTTGCGGGAAGAGAGATTAGAGTGGGTTCATAAAAAAAATCAAAATCAGAAAGCCATTTCGAAAATAAATTAAATGCAGCCTTTATAATTGCCGGAGTAATAACAAACGATTGGAACTGGAATAAAAATGAACATATCTAAAATTGAACATATTGGAATTGCAGTAAAAAATATGGAAAAGTCGATAAAACTTTTTGAAGCACTACTCGGGTCAAAATGTTACGCTATTGAAGATGTTCCCGATCAAAAAGTAAGAACCGCGTTTTTTAAAGTCGGGCAAACAAAAATCGAATTGCTCGAATCCACATCACCAAACAGTTCAATTGCAAAATTTATTGAAAAAAAAGGAGAAGGGGTTCATCACATCGCTTTTAAGGTTGATAATATTGAGGAAGCCTTAAATAAAGCCAAAGCCGAAGAGCTAAAACCGGTAGATGAAAAGCCTCATAAAGGTGCCGAAGGAATGAACATTGCGTTTCTTCATCCTAAGTACACCAACGGAGTTTTAATTGAATTGTGTGAAGATGATTAAATAAATCTATTAAAAATAATGAGCGATAAATTATATAAAATCTCACTGTCGAAATTATTAAAGTGGATTCTCGCCGAAGAGAAGGAAGGGAAGATTTTTGGGATTTATAAAGAATTATTTTTCACTCCGTCAAAAACAGATCCCTTCAAATTACAAAGATATGAACGGTTACTCGAAACACCCATCGGAGTTGCCGCCGGTCCGCATACACAATTAGCGCAAAATATTGTTGCAGCTTGGTTAACCGGCTCGCGGTATATTGAGTTAAAAACCGTACAAACATTAGATGAAATTGAGGTTGCAAAACCTTGTATCGAGATGGAAGACGAAGGGTATAATTGTGAATGGTCGCAAGAACTTAAAATAAAAGATTCATTTGATGAATATTTGAACGCTTGGATTTTAATTCACATTCTTAAAGATAAATTCGGCTGGAACAGTCCCGAATTAGGAACTATTTTCAATATGAGTATCGGGTATGATTTGAAGGGAATAATGAATGCAAATATTCAATGGTTCTTAGATAAAATGGCTGACTGCAGCGAAGAATTAGATAAGAAGATGAATTCACTTACCGGTATTTATCCGAATATAAAAAATCTGGAAATTCCAGCTAGAATTTCAAATTGTGTAACACTTTCAACAATGCACGGATGTCCCCCGAATGAAATTGAAAATATTGCAAAATATTTAATTGAAAAAAGAAAACTGCACACAACTGTAAAACTAAATCCTACTTTATTAGATGCCGGAGATCTGCGTTATATTCTTAATAAAAAACTTGGATATGAAACTATTGTGCCTGATGAGGCTTTTGAGCACGATTTGAAATATGGAGACGGATTAAAAATAATAAGAACACTTATTAAAACTGCAAAAAAAAACAGCGTTCAATTCGGATTGAAATTAACAAATACTTTGGAATCTTTGAACCGGACAAAAGAACTTCCGGAAGATCAACAAATGGTTTATATGAGCGGACGGGCACTTCATCCTATAAGTATTAACTTAGCTGCAAAACTGCAAAATGAATTTAACGGTGAATTGGATATTTCATTTTCTGCCGGTGCCGATGCTTTTAATGTATCGGACATTCTTGCTTGTAATATAAAGCCGGTTACGGTTTGTTCCGATTTACTGAAGCCCGGCGGCTATACTCGATTATCTCAATATCTTATAGAAATTAAAAAAAATATGCAAAATGTTTCTGCATCCGGTTTAGAAGAATTTGTTTTGAAGCATTCACCGGACTCAAAAAACGTTAAACTCGCCGGTTTAAATTACTTAAACGAATATGCTGAAAAAATTATAAATAATGAGCGCTACAAAAAATCATTTTTCATTTATGATAATATTAAAACGAATCGTGATCTTCCGGCATTTGACTGTATATATGCACCATGCATTAACACTTGTGCAATTTCGCAGGACGTTCCGAATTACATGTATTATACTGCACAAGGTGAATTTCGCAAAGCCTTCGAAGTAATAATAAAAACAAATCCGTTACCTCACATTACTGGAATGGTGTGCGACCATCTTTGTCAAAGCAAATGCACGAGAATTAATTACGATAATCCTTTGCTAATTAGAGAAATAAAACGTTTCGTTACCGAACGTGAAGAGGCTGAATTTAAATTAAATCCAAAATCATTAAACGGCTTAAAAACCGCTGTTATCGGCGCAGGACCTTCCGGCTTATCCGCCGCTTATTTTCTTGCATTGGAAGGTTTTGAAGTTGAGGTTTTTGAAAGTAAGAATTTTGCGGGGGGAATGGTTTCAGGAGTAATTCCGGTTTTTAGAATTTCTGAAAAAGCAATTCGGTCGGATATAAAAAATATCGCTTCACTTGGAGTGAAGTTTAATTACAACATTGAGATTACGAAAGAGTATTTTAATCAACTAAGGCAAGATTTTGATTTTATTTATATTGCAGTCGGTGCAAAAAAGGGCAAAAAATTAAATATTGAAGGGAAAAATTTAGAGGGTGTTTATGACCAGCTTTCTTTTTTATCGATGGCACGAACCGGTGTAAATTTTAATCTCGGGAAAAGTGTTGCTATAATTGGCGGTGGGAATTCGGCAATAGATGCCGCGCGTACGGTTAAACGGATTATCGGTTCTGATGGAACAGTTACTCTAATTTACCGGCGCACGAAAAAAGAAATGCCGGCTGATAAAGATGAAATTGCTGCTTTGGAAGAGGAAAAAATTTCTGTTTTGGAATTAACTGCACCGGAAAATATTAGTAAAGGAATCGATAATAAAAAGAAAATTACCCTTTCGAAAATGAAATTGGGTGAGTTGGATTCAAGCTGTAGGCCCCGCCCAATTAAAATTGACGGTTCCGAATATGAGCTTGAATTTGATTCGATTATTACAGCTATTGGTCAGGATGTTATTTTGGATTTTTTGCCGGATGAAAAATTAGTTGTTGATAACAAAACAAATGAAACACAAATTGAAAATATATTTGCCGGAGGGGATGCCTTACGCGGCGCCGATTCTCTTATAAATGCCGTTAAAGATGGAAAACAAGCCGCAGAAAATATAATAAAAAAGGTAAATAATAATTTTACCCCATCTGTTGAAGATGATATAAAAAAAATGCCGCTTATCGATTTCCAAAAAAAACAAGCTTTTCGTCAATATGGAAAAAGCATTCCCGTAATTCCGGTGGAAAAAAGAAACGGTTTCGAATTAGTTCATCGTACGTTAGATGAAATATATGCAATAGAAGAGGCAAACAGATGCCTTTATTGTGATGATATTTGTAACATCTGTGTTTCCGTTTGTCCGAATCTAACTAATATTGCCGTCGAATTTGACCTTGAAGAAATAAAATTTCCAATCGTTGAAATTAAAAATAATGATTATAAAATTGTAGCTCAAAAATCTTTTCGTATTTCTCAGAAACATCAGATAATAAATTTAGGCGATTTTTGTAACGAATGTGGTAACTGCACCACATTCTGCCCTACAAACGGTGCTCCTTATAAAATTAAACCTAAATTTTATTTAACAAGAGAAAGTTTTCAAAAAGAAGATAACTGTTACTTTTTAAAAGACAATTATATTTTGTACAAAAACAATGGTAATGTGATTTCCTTGAAATTTGAAAACGGAAAAGTTGTTTTTAAATCCGATGAACTTGAAGCTGAATTGACGATCGAAGATTTTGAATTAATAAACATAGAAACAGGCAGTCAAAATCCTAATATGTTCAATTTTTCAAAAGCAGCGGAATTATTTGTTTTATTTAAAAATCTTAGAAATAATGGAATTTTTTCCGATGTTGAAGCATAAAGTTTTTTTTTGCCTAATTAAGTAAATGAACATTTTGCTGCTTATATCAACTTACACTTATAAAAGTACGTTATTTTACAAAACTTTTCACATTTGAATAATATGAGTAATTATTTTACTAATTTTAATTATTATGATTAAATATTTTAGTAAAAATAAAAAACAATAGAGGAGGTTTTATGTCGGAAAGAATTGCTTCAATAGATGCTATGGAAATTCTTGATTCCAGGGGAAACCCTACGGTTAGGGTATTTTTAAAATTAGAAAACGGAATTGAGGTACAGGCTTCTGTTCCATCCGGGGCTAGCACCGGCGAGAACGAAGCTATTGAACTCCGGGACGGAGATGCAAAGCGCTATGCAGGTAAAGGGGTTCTCAACGCAGTTGATAATGTAAAAGAAAAAATTGCTCCCGAGTTAGTCGGCTTGGAAGTATACCGGCAATCTGAAATTGATCGTATAATGATTGAGCTTGACGGTACACCTAATAAAGCTAAACTTGGAGCTAATGCCATATTAGGTGTTTCTATGGCAGTTGCCCGCGCCGCCGCTGCGTCTGCCGGATTACCTTTGTATCAGTATCTCGGAGGTGCCGGGTCTCGTCGTATACCGGTTCCATGTATGAATATACTTAATGGTGGAGAGCACGCCGATAATAGTGTTGACTTTCAAGAATTTATGGCTGTTCCAATCGGAGCACCATCGTTTCATGAAGGTTTAAGATATGTTGCCGAAACATTCCATGTTTTAAAATCGATATTAAAAAGCCGCAAATTAGCGACAAGTGTTGGAGATGAAGGGGGATTTGCTCCTAATTTACCAAGCAATGAAGAGGCAATTGAAATTATTATTGAAGCAATTGAAAAAGCCGGATATAAACCGGGGGAAGATATTTCCGTAGCGATTGATTCTGCCGCTAATTCTATTTCTACTAAAGAAGTTGGTGTGTACAATTTAAAATGGTCGGGCGCCGGCACAACAACGAGTGAAGAATTAATTGAATTATCGGAGCAATGGATTAATAAATATCCTATTGTTTTGTGGGAAGATCCTCTTTCCGAAGAAGATTGGGATGGTTTTAAAAAATTTACCGAACGATTAGGAAATAAAATAGAAGTTGTAGGTGATGATATTTTTGTGACCAACACAAAATATATAGCCCGCGGAATTAAAGAAAAAACAGCTAATTCTTCTTTGATTAAATTAAATCAAATAGGTACGGTAACCGAAACGATAGAAGCGGTGAGATTGTGTCGTGATGCCGGATGGCGTTATTTTATTTCGCATCGTTCCGGTGAAACAGAAGATACTTTTTTAGCTGATTTTGCCGTTGCAATGGATGGCGGACATCTTAAAACAGGTTCGGCAAGCCGTAGTGAACGTATTGCCAAATATAATCGTTTGCTCGAAATCGACAGAGAATTAAATTCATCTGCTGAGTATTATTGGAAGTAAATTTAAACGCTTATGTAGAAGTGATTTTCAGCCTTTATTTATTATATACTGTTTCTAAAATGGTTTTCGGATTTGCTTATTAGCTTCCTCTCCTTGAAGGAGAGGACAGAGGTGAGGTCTTTTATAAAAAAATCCGAAAACCATTTTGTGTTATGTATAAAAACAAAGATGGAATCTTTTACCGATAAAATTTGTATTACAGTTTATCAAATAAAAAAGATTCCATCTTTTAAGAATATTTATCTATCAAATAACTTTATTGTTGAACGATATCATTTTTACTCCACCGAATAATCCGGTTGAATATTTACTTTCTGAAGTCGTTTTGAATTTGTTACAACATTGATAGAACTTAAAGCCATAGCAATTTCGGCTAATACCGGATGCATAACACCAATAATAGCAATTGGGATCATAATAAGATTATAGAAGGATGCCCAAAATAAATTCTGTTTGATTTTTTTGAATGTTGCACGGCTTAATTTAATTGCTTTTATTACCGCACTAAGTTTACCTTGAACCAAGACAATATCACCCGATTCAATAGCAACATCCGTTCCGGTACCAATAGCAATACCAACTTGAGCTTGAGTTAGAGCAGGTGCGTCATTTATTCCGTCACCAACCATTGCTACAATTTCACCATTATTTTGAAGTTTTTTCACTTCTTTAGCTTTTTCATCGGGGAGCACATTTGCGATAATGCGCGTTATACCTACCTCGGCTGCAATTGCTTTTGCAGTTCTTTCATTATCTCCGGTAATCATAACCGGTTCCAAGCCGAATTTTTTGAATTCTGCAATAGCCCTTTTACTATCCTGTTTTACTTTATCAGCCACAGCAATAATTCCGCTAAGCTGTTGGTTAACGGCTACAAACATAGCGGTTTTAGCTTGACCTTCTAATTCTGCTTTTTGTTCAAGTACTTCATTGCCAATAAGAATTTCGGATTCGATCATTAATTTCTCTGTTCCAACCAAAATATTTTTATTTTCTACTGTAGCTTTGATACCCCTTCCGCTAATAGCTTCAAAATTTGAGATTTTCAAAGTCTGATTATTTTTGGATTTTGCATAGTTTACAATTGCTTCTCCGAGCGGATGTTCGGATCCGCTTTCGGCACTGCCGGCGAGATAAACCAGTTCATTTTCACTCATTCCGTTTAATGTAATTATATTTGTAATACCAGGCCTTCCTTCGGTAATAGTACCGGTTTTATCAAGTACAATAGTAGTAACATCTTTCATGTTTTGAATTGCAGCACCTTTTCTAATTAGAACACCGTTTTCAGCACCCATTCCTGAACCTACCATTAATGCAGTAGGAGTTGCTAATCCGAGAGCACACGGACAAGCAATTACAAGTACCGCTACCGTGGCATAAATTGCAAGTGCAACTATTCCCATATTAGGGTTAACCCAAGGTACAAACGTAGAAGCCCAACTTGCAATACCATCCCAAAACCCAGGAAATACAAGCCAAAGCGTGAATGTTAAAAGAGCAATTCCAATTACGATAGGGACAAATATCGCAGTAACCTTATCGGCAAAAGCTTGAATAGGAACTTTAGAACCCTGAGCCTCTTCTACCATTTTTATAACTTGACTTAAAAAAGTTTCCTTACCTATTTTGGTTGCTTTAATTTTTAATAAACCGTTTTTATTAATTGTTGCTCCAATTACTTTATCGCCTTCCGATTTTTCAACCGGCATCGATTCTCCGGTGGCAAGCGATTCGTCCACGCTGCTTTTACCATTAACCACAACGCCGTCCGTAGGTATTTTTTCTCCAGGGCGCACAACCATAATATCACCCTTTTGAAGTGAATTCATAGGGACTTTAATCTCTTTACCATCTCTTTCTACTGAAGCTTCTTTTGCTTCCAAAGTAAGTAATTTTTTTATAGCTTGTGATGCGCGGCCCTTTGCTTTGGTTTCAATATATCTGCCTGTTAAATGGAAAGCCATAATCATACCCGCAACTCCGGCAAAGCTGTAGAAAGCCGGTCCAATTCCGAACTCGTGAAAGAGAGCCACGAAACCGGTTGCCAGGGAAGCTAATGTACCCATTGCAATCAGCACATCCATGTTAGGCGCCAAATGTGAAGCGGATTTCCAAGCACTGCGTAAGGTTTCCCAGCCTGGATAAAACAGTACTATGCCGCCTAATACCAACATCCCGAGATTATAACTTAATGTACCGAGGAAATAATAATCCCATACCATCACAGGAATCATCCAAAGAATAATCGGAATTGTTATACTCCATGATAACCACATTTTAAAGCGGGCTTTATCCATTTTTTGTTGATCCCAATCAATATTTCCTTTCGCAGTATCCGTATCCGACGCACTTTCTTGTACTACTTTATAGCCTACATTTTTTACTGCCGTTACAAAATCGTTAAAATCCACACTGTCCGAATCATAAGATACATGAGCAGTTTCCGTTGCCAGGTTTACAGTTGCCTTTTCAACTCCGTCTATTTTATTGAGTGCTTTTTCTACATGCCCAACACAACTGGCACATGTCATCCCTTCAATTTTCAACGTTTTGACTATATGTCTGTCTAAAATATCATATCCCGCATTTTGTACGGCTTTCTTAAAATCGTTTAATGTTACTTTGTCAGGATTATATTGTACGGATGCGGATTCCGTAGCAAAATTTACAGCTGCAGTTTTCACGCCATCTAATTTTTTAAGTGACTTTTCAACCGAAGCCACACAACTGGCACACGTCATTCCTTTAATTTTTAATTTATAAGTTTTTATTTGTTCCATCTTAACCTCCCTTCTTCCATTAAAACCGAAGGCAGCATACAAAAAATTGCCCATTCAAATTTTTTCTTATGCTTTATTAAATCCGGCATAAAAAATGATGAAAGTTTTAATTTCAAAGATTTTTGTTTTTGCTTTAAAATTTTTTTCTCAATTAACAACTTGATATCCTGCTTCTTTTATAGCGTTTTCCAAATCGCTTGTGTTTATTTTTTTTTCATTGTAATTAATTTTTGCCGATCCAACTTTAACCTTAAAAGAATCAACACCTATCTTTCTAAGTTCTCTTTCAACTGCCATCACACAATGGTGGCATGACATTCCTGTTATTTTAAATTCTTTACGTGCCATTTTTTTTGACCTCCGAATTATTTGTTTTAAAAATTACTTTACAAATTTATCTATAAGTCAAGCTTGAGCTGTTATACCTTTTTGAGAAAAAGTTATAAAATTATAATGAAATCACTTTATAACTTTATCTATAGGTTTTCGAAGGTTATTTATGTTGGATTTATATTGACTTGCGGTGAATCCGGTGATGTTTTTGAATTGGCGAGATAAATGCTGAACTGAACTGTATCCAAGCCAATAAGCTATTTCGCTTAATGTTAATTCACCATATTTTAAAAATTCTTTTGCTTTTTCTATTTTCTGCATTATAACAAAATGCTCAATTGTAATTCCTTCGGTTTTTGAAAAAAGAGAACTTATATATGGATAATCTTTATTTAACTTATCGCTTAAATATGAAGAAAAATTTATTCTTTCTAAATCAATTTTCTCATATTGTTGAATTACCGAGATAATTTCTTTCTTAATTTTTTCTATAATTTTGGCTTTATTATCTTCTATTAGTTCAAAACCGTTTTTTTGAAGCGTTTCGGAAATCTGATTAATTGGAAGTTGTACTAATGGTTTTGCGGTTTCAACTTCACCAAGAATAATCGATTTAGTTTCTACACCGATATTTTTCAATTCTTCCCGAACTACTTTAATACATCTGCCGCAGACCATATTTTTTACGAATAAAATATTTTTTTGGTCATCCATAACATTTTGATATTTTTTTAAATGAATAAAAGAAAAATAGAAAATAAAAGGTAATTAGAAAAGAAATTACGGTTTTTCCCGGAAGGGGGTAGGATAAAATAGGTTATCAATTACAACTCCTAAATAACGGTTATTTATTTTTTATTATATGCAAGTTATTCTATTTCACTCCCTAAAAATAGGACAAATCAAACTTTAAGCAAAAAGATAAGAAAGCAACTTTGAATCTTGTACAATATCTTCGAAAGAACGATTAATAAACTCAATTTTATTTGTAAAAGCACGATATCTTTGTTTCAGAGTTTCGGAGTTTTTAGTGTTGCACACAATTATTTTGTAACTGTCATCCAATTGTTTCTGAAAAAGCGCTTTTATATGTATATCCGCATCCGAAAGGGAATAGCCGATAAACACAATTTTTTTTGTTGCTCTAATTTCACGTCCCGCTTCGCTTACTAATTGTGAAAAAATAGGTTGATTTAAACTTTTCAAATAGGTAGGAGGTAAAATAAGCGTTTGGAACTCTGTGCCGTCTAATGGACATACATATTCATATTCAACATTATCAGGATAAGTATAACCGAGAAATTTACCGTAATCCAAATCTATTTTTCTATCCCAAGGTGTCAAAAGTGTTTGATTACAACAATTGCAATATTTCCAATTAAGACTGCCATGCAGTTTAATTATTTTAATAGGTATTGGATTTTCATCATCTTCAACAATAATCGGCTCACGCGGATTAGTCCAAAATTTAAAATTTTTGAGTTTATCGGATTTATCAAAATTCATTAGATGAGTACAATAGTCGATATAACCGAAATTTTTATAGAGGAAATCAAATGCTTGTTCGAGCAGGGTGTCATAATTAAGTGTAATAATTGAAATATTACTGTTATATTTTTTTACGGCTTTCCAAAAGCAATGATAATATTTACTCTTTTTTTCCGTTTGATAATTTACAATGTAATGTATCAGCTTTATAAGATGCTCCTTTATCTGATAAATTTTTGTAACGGTGTAATTAGAGTTTAAACTTTCATTTTGTAAAATAAAATAATCTAAAAATCCAAACACAGCTTCTAATGAAGGGTAATTTGTTGTAGGTTGATAATCGAAATTATCATTGATGAAATCGGTAACTTCTCTGCCTATTTCCGAATTTTTAATTTCTTTAATTTTATTAGAAAGAATCATTGGAAGAATGTGATGTTGAAGGGGCACACCGTCGGGATAAGACGTGCCTGCACCAAGAACAAACACAACATCTCTTTTAGGCGGGTAATGTAAAAAAGTTTCTTTTTTCATCCTTGTTATTTAATTAATTACTAACTACAATTATAACTGCCCTGCTTTGAATAAAGTAGCAATCTAAAGAACTAATATAATACTATTAAGAAAAAGGATGATACTTTTATTAGAGCATTTTTTAATATTATTAAAAACAGTAAGTTAAATTGTTGCCGTAAAAATTTAAATAAAAATTGTAAATCGGATAAATCTATTTTTTTTATTATTATAAAATATATTTAATATTTTGCATTTTATTATTCTAAAATTTTAATCTGGTATATTAACCGAGTAATAATAATTTGTGTGTATATCAAATTTTTATAAGCGGTAAATCGGTTAAATAAAATTTTTAAAATTATATTTTTGGATTATTGTTTGTTATAAATAAATTTGCGTTTTAATTTTGATACTTTATGTAAATCAATAATGAGGATAAGTTATGAATTTAGATGAGCTCAAAAAAGAAGTAGCCGAAAAAGCGGTTGAATGTGTTAAAGACGGAATGATAGTTGGTCTTGGTTCCGGCAGTACAACACGATATGCGCTGTTAAAAATTGCTAAACTGCTAAAAGAGGGGAAGCTAAAAAATATTTTAGGTATTCCAAGTTCGGAAGCAACCAAACACGAATCTCTCAGATTGGGAATTCCACTTACTACTTTCGAAGAGCATTCACGTATCGATTTAACAATTGACGGAGCCGATGAAGTTGATCCTGATTTAAATTTAATTAAAGGCGGCGGCGGTGCTTTGCTGCGTGAAAAAGTTTTAAGTCAAGCAAGCAGTAGGGAAATAATTATAGTTGATGAAACTAAATTATCAAATTCGCTGGGAGAAAAATGGGCTCTGCCAATTGAGGTTATTCCTTTTGCTGTAAATATTATTGAGGAATTTCTTTTGAAAATCGGTGCAAAGTCGGTTTCTTTACGGAAAAATGGAGATGATCATCTATTTATAACAGATGAAGGCAATCATATTTTGGATGCCGATTTTGGAATTATTGATAATCCGAAAGAACTTGCAACGAAATTAAGTGAAAAAGCCGGAATTGTTGAACATGGGCTGTTTATAGATTTGGCTCATGAAGTAGTTGTAGCAACATCAAACGGAATAAAAGAATTAAAAAAATAATTTTGATTGGAACTTTTGAATTTTTTTTATTGTTCAATGTAATTGTTATTTGTTTTACTGAAAGATCAAAAAAACATCTTTATGATTTTACTCTTTATAAATAAAAAATCATGGAAATATGAGTATAGTTGTAAAAAACATCACTAAAAAATATGGAACTCAAAGGGCAGTTGACAATATCTCATTCGAGGTAAAGACAGGTGAAATTTTAGGATTTTTAGGTCCCAATGGAGCCGGAAAAACAACTACCATGCAAATCATCACTTGCTTTATGGCACCTTCTGACGGTGATGTTATTGTTAATGGCGATTCTATTTTTGACGAGCCCAAAAAAATCAAAAAAATGATGGGCTACCTTCCCGAAAGCAACCCAATTTACCAAGATATGTATGTGCTGGATTACCTTCATTTTGTCGCTGAACTTCAAAATGTTCCTAAAGAAAAGATAAAAAACAGAATTGTTGAAATGGTAAAAGTTTGCGGATTGAATCCGGAAAAACATAAAAAAATCAGCGAACTTTCAAAAGGTTATCGTCAAAGAGTTGGATTAGCACAGGCAATGATTCACGATCCGGAAGTGTTAATATTTGATGAACCGACAACCGGATTAGACCCGAATCAGATAGTTGAAATTAGAAAATTGATTAAAGAATTAGGGCGCGAAAAAACTGTAATTCTTAGTACGCATATACTGCCGGAAGTAGAAGAAACATGCGACAGGATTTTGATTATCAACGAAGGCAAAATTGTTGCCGACGGCACATCGGATATGTTAAGAAAACAAACTCAAGGGCAGGAGATATTAAAAATTAAAATTGAAGATGCTCCGGATAAAGATAATGTTATATCTTCTTTACAGGAGCTTGATACGGTTGCTCTTGTTGACCCGGAAAGTAATGGTGATTTCAAATTTATTGTCAACAGCAAAGATAATGCTTCTTCCCGTAAAGCTATTTTTAATCTTTGTGTAAAAAATAATTGGGTGCTTACGGAAATGACACCTATCGAAACGAAACTTGAAGATATTTTCAGGGATTTAACAACTAAATAATTTAATTATGAAACCGGTTATAATTATTGCGAAAAAAGAACTTAACACATATTTTGATTCGTTAACCGCATATATCCTTTTGGTGGTATTTTTAGGATTGAGCGGTTTTTTTACGTGGTTATACGGTTCTGATATATTTTTTATAGGTCAAGCTACTTTGGCGCCTTTTTTCTCAGTTGCTTATTGGACTTTATTCTTTTTTATTCCTGCTTTAACAATGAAAATGATTGCCGAAGAAAAAAGAAGCGGTACAATCGAATTATTGTTTACTAAATCTATTTCCGATTGGCAGGTTATAGTTGGCAAATTTACTGCGATTATGGTGCTTATCGTAATTGCTTTAGCGCTTACTATTCCTTATTATATTACTGTAGCATCGTTAGGACCTATTGATAACGGAGCTGTTTGGTGCGGTTATTTAGGAATGTTATTTATCAGTGCTGTTTATGTAAGCATCGGAATGTTTGCAAGCAGTATTACAACCAATCAAATTGTTGCTTTCCTTTTGTCGTTGTTTATCGGATTGTTTTTCTTGATAATTTTCAATATTCTTGCTAATAATTTTACAGGCGGCATAGGAGAGACATTAAGCTTTCTCAGTTTATCCACACATTACGAATCAATATCTCGTGGTGTTATCGACTCGAAAGACATCATTTATTTTTTATCTATTACCTTTTTAGGATTATTTTTAGCGGAAATTTCCTTAGCAAAAAGAAATATAGTTGAGTAGCGGAAAACCATGTTAACAAGAAAAAAACTTCAAACAACAATTATATTAACAATCGGAATTATTTTATTAATCAACTTAATTTCCGATAGATTTTTTGTCAGACTTGATTTCACGGCAAATCATCAGTATAGTTTAAGTCAAGCCACAAAAAACATTCTAAAATCATTAAATGAACCTGTTACGGTTACGGCATATTTTTCCGGGAACTTACCACCAAACGTTGAGCGTGTAAGAAATAATTTTAAAGATCTTTTGATTGAATATTCTAATTACGCCGATGGAAATCTTGTTTATAATTTTGTTAACCCTACAAAAAACCAAAGAACGGAAATGGAAGCACAACAGGCGGGAATAATGCCCATAATGATTAATGTGCGTCAAAAAGATCAATTAAAACAGCAGAAAGCTTATCTTGGGGCAGTAGTTCAATATGAAGATAAAAAAGAAGCAATCCCGTTTATTCAACCCGGAAGCCCTATGGAATATACCTTATCATCAACTATAAAAAAACTTACTGTTAAACATAAACCGGTAGTCGGGTTTTTACAGGGCAACGGTGAACCTCCTCTATCTGCTATGCAGCAGGTTCGTGAACAACTTTCCGTGCTCTATAGAGTTAAAACAGTTACTTTTACCGATACATCCGGCGTCCCGAAAGATGTAAAAACACTTTTGATAGTTGCTCCAAAAGATTCGATGTCTGTACGAGATTTTAAATATTTAAATCAATTTATTTTACATGGGGGAAAATTATTAGTTGCGGCAAATAGAGTAAAGGGAGATTTTAAAACAGGTAAAGGCGAAGAAGTAAAAACAAATATTTTTGCTTGGTTAAAAAAACTCGGTATTAATGTTCAAGATGATTTTGTAGTTGATGTCAGCAGCAGCAGCGTTATGGTACGGCAGCAGCGTGGATTGTTTGTAATGAATACTCCGGTGCGCTTTCCTTATGTGCCGATCGTAACAAAATTTGCCGATCACCCAATAACCAAAGGGTTAGAGTCGGTTATGTTCCCTTTTGTTAGCCCTATTAAATTTACCCCAAAAGATACATCCGTTACATTTATTCCTCTTGCAATAACTTCTAAAAAATCGGGAATTGAAGCTCCTCCGTTATATTTTAACATAACAAAACAGTGGCGGGAAACCGATTTTATGAATCCTTCGTTAACGGTTGCCGCTGCAATTAAAGGGAAAATTTTAGGAAATATTAAAACTAAAATGGTTGTTTTTGGTGACGGGGATTTTGCCGTAAACGGCATAGGGCAAAAAGCACGAAAATTACAGTCTGATAATATCAGTTTAATGGTTAACGCTGTTGATTGGCTTTCGGATGATACCGGTTTAATTTCTTTGAGAACAAAGGGAATCACTTCACGTCCTTTGAATGTAAATATTTCTCAAAGTACAAAAACGTTTTTGAAATATCTGAATTTTCTTCTTCCTATTCTATTAATCAGCGGTTATGGATTTTTTAGATTTCAACTAAAAAGAAAAAAGAGAAAACAAATACAATCTATTAATTATGAGTAAGAAAAATTCGAACAAAACATTAGCAATAGTATTTATTCTGTTATTAATAATAGTTGTTGTTGTATATATTACGGGAACAGGTAAAAACGAAAGAACTTTTAGGAAAAATTTAGTTAGTATCGATACAACATCCGTTACTAAAATTTTGATCTTTCCAAAATCACAAAAAAGTAAAGAAGTTAAATTATTTAAAAATGGGGAGCAGTGGGAAGTTCAAATAGACAGCGCTACCTCGGTACGTGTTCCGGAAGATAAAATTAAAAATATATTTAACACTCTCCTTTCATTAAAGGCAAAAAGACTGGCGGCAAGAGGGGAAAGTAAATATGGTTATTATGCAGTTACCAATAAAGCTACGCGTGTAGAAGTTTTTGAAGGGAGAAAAAAAACACTTGACCTTATAATTGGAAAATTTACTTATGCGGATAGACAGTTAAATTCATTTGTTCGATTAACAAGCGATAATAAAATTTATGAAGTAAATGGTTTTTTAGGTATGACGTTTGACCAAAAAGCCGATGCTTTTAGAGATGGTACCGTAATTAATAGTGATTATCTGAAATGGAATAGATTAACATTTACTTATCCGGATAACAGTTCATTCCAATTGATAAAAATAGATAACAAATGGTTCGCAAATAAAAAACCTGTCGATTCGGTTAAAGTAAGCAGATATTTAGGTAAGCTGTCCCGTTTGTACAGTTCATATTATGTGGATAACATTAAGGAAGATTCGTTAAATGTACCGAATTACAGGTTAACAATCGACACCCCGAAAAATAAACTCATTGTAATAAATGGTTTTAAAAAAGGCTCAAAATATATTATTTATTCATCAATGAATAAAGAAAGCTATTTTAACGGCAGCAAAA
>CAZXJG010000028.1:0-24784 GCA_964640985.1 uncultured Melioribacteraceae bacterium
CTATTATTGAACCTCCGGGAGGACATGCAATTTATATCGATGCAAAAAGATTTTTGCCGCATATTCCGCCCTACGAATATCCGGGTCAATCGATTGTTTGCGAAATATATTTAGAAGGCGGTGTGCGTGCTGTTGAAATCGGCAGCGTAATGTTTGGCAAATACGATGAGAAAACCGGAAAGCTGATTCCGCCGCCTATGGAACTTGTGCGTCTTGCTATTCCACGCCGTGTTTATACCCAAAGTCATATCGATTATGTTGCAGAGGTTTTAATCGAAACTTACAATAACCGGGAAAATTTGAAAGGTTACAAAATCATTTACGAAGCGCCGATGCTAAGGCATTTTACAGCTAAGTTTGAACCGATTAAATAAATTAAATTTTACTAAACCAAATTATCGTTTCTTTCAAATTCTATTATCGCCTTTTTTACATATTCAGGTGTGTTTATTGACCTATGCTCTTTGTAATTGTACGATACTAATTTCGTAAGTGCCCTTGCGGCAACAACAATTTCTCCATTTCTTTTTGTAACAATCAAATGTTCAACATCTGAACTTTTTTGTCCGAATTTTACCACACGGGTAAGTACTTCAACGTTTTCGGACAAATGAAGTTCATTTAAATAATCGATATCAATTTTTGCAACTACCGCATTAAAATTAAGACTATCATGCGGAATCTCTAAAATTTCGTAAAAATAACCGATGCGGGCTTCTTCAAGATACGAAAGATAAGTTGCATTATTTACATGCCCCATTGCATCAAGGTCGGAAAATCTTACTTTGATTTTAACTTTGTGTTTAAATTTTTCTAAATCAAACATAATAACTTCATAATTATTTATAATTTTTTAGTCAATTACTCTTTTTAAAATCTCGATTGCTTCATTAATTTCATCAAAACTCACATCCAAATGAGTTACTGCCCTTATTGTATTAATACTGCCGGGTATTAGTAATAATCCTTGTTCTTTACATTTAATGAGAACATCCTCAACAGATATTGTTTTTACTTTAAACATCACAATGTTTGTCTGTACGGAGTCAATATCCACTTTAACATTAGGCATATTATTTAAAGCTGAAGCTAAAATTTTTGCTTTCTCATGGTCCTCATTTAACCTGTTGAGATTATGTTTTAGTGCAAACAATCCCGCTGCCGCAATTATTCCGACCTGCCTCATTCCCCCGCCCCAAGCTTTTCTTACGCGAATAGCTTTTTTAATAAAATCTTTTGAACCTGCAATTATAGAACCGATAGGAGCACCGAGTCCTTTTGAAAGACAGCATGAAACCGAATCAAAATAAGAAGCATATTTCGAAACCGGTATATTCGTTGCAGCCGAAGCATTCCAAACTCTAGCACCGTCGAGATGAAGCAATAAATTATGTTCTTTTGCTAAACGGTAAAGTGATTCAATATTTTCAATTGGGTGAATTGTACCGCCTGCTCTGTTATGAGTATTTTCAATTTCAATTACTTTTGTACGGGGCATATAATATGCGCTTTCAGGTCTAATTAAAGGTTCAATCTGTTCAGGTGTAAAAACTCCCCTTTCGCCTTGAACAGGATAAAGTTGTATTCCGCTTAATGCAGCCGGAGAACCGGATTCGTAGTGGAAAATATGAGCATCTTTTTCGCAGAGCACCTCGTCACCCGGGTTTGTTAGTACATTTAAGCAAATTTGATTTCCCATAACTCCGCTTGAAACAAAAAGAGCAGATTCCTTACCTAATAAATCCGCAGCATATTCTTCCAACTCATTTACGGTAGGGTCTTCTTTAAATACATCGTCACCAACTTCTGCGTTGTACATTGCCTTTCGCATTGCCTCCGACGGTTTAGTAACCGTATCACTTCGTAAATCGATTTTCTTTTTCATTGTATTTTTTTAATTTATTTGAGAATTTTATGATTAAATAAAGAATTATCATTATTAAGGAAATAGTCAAAGATAAAAAAGGAATAATTAATGGATGAAGAGTAAAAAAAGTTTTCTTATTATTTAAAACTACATTCCCCACTAAAAAGGTTCTTGTAAACATCTTCGTTTGAGATAAAGTTTTACCCAATGGATTTATAATGGTACTTATTCCCCCATTAGCAGCACGCACTACGCTTCGTCTGTTTTCAATTGCACGCAAAACACTAATTTCTTTATGCTGATAAGGTCCACTGGAATTTCCATACCAGCTATCATTTGTAACTACGGCAATCATTTCCGCTCCTTTCCGGACAAAAGCCGCATCAAAAATAGAATAAATCGACTCGATACAGACAATACCTGCAGTTTTTATTGTATCAATTTTTACTTTATTATTGACGATTGTTTTAATTGGAAATTTAAAAACCGTTGTATCACGTCCAACATTCCAGCTTGATATTCCGACATTCCATTTAAATATTTTCCCCAAAAAAGGAAAATACCGCAAAAACGGAATTCTTTCGCCAAAAGGTACTAATTTAATTTTCCCATAATGTTGAACAGCATTGATATTCGGTCGAAAACCCAAAACTCCATTATACGCAGTATAGTAAACTTTACCTTCTGCAGTTTTATTTGCACCGGGCGGTGCTTTGGAGCTATCGGGATAGTAATGGATATCGGGCATACCTGTAAGCAAAAACACATTATTCGTATCGATGAAATTTCGTATCATATTAACTTCTGCAGGATAAGCACCGCTTAATAAATAAACGGGTAAAGCGGTTTCGGGCCACACAATTAGCTTAGCGCCTTTATTAACAGCCTTTTGAGATAGATTAAGATAAACATTTAATTGATTATCTAAATTTTCTGCTTCCCATTTTTTCCAGGGATTAAAATTCGGTTGAATAAGTCCGACACGTATGGTCTTCTTCGGAAGTTTCAAAGTATTTATTCGATAGTTCCCATATATTAATGGAATAATTAACAGCAGCAAAGCACTTCCTAAAAAACCCCAATGAAATTTTTTGGTTCTCAAATAATACTTGAACGCTTTATAAATAAACACATTAAAAAACAGAAGAAGTAAAGAAATACCGTAAGCCCCAATAATATCGGCAATTTGAATGTACGATAAAAAATAAGCCTGACCGTGTCCAAGTGTCAGCCAAGGAAATCTGAAATCCGTTAAACTATATAGATATTCATAAGTAACCCAAAAAAACGGGAATAGCCACAGAGCTGTTTTTTTATTAATATATTTTTTTGCCGAATAATATAAAGTAGAAGGGATTAAAAATAATAACGGATTAAAAATAAGCAGCGCAATACCGGCAATCATCAAGAACGGATCGGTATCGGGTGTCCAGCTCCCGACCCAATAAAGTGTAATTAAATTAAAAATAAATGCGGTGAAATATGTAAACCGATTAATTTCCGCTAAACCGTTTCGCTTTTCGATAACGAAGAAATACGGAACTAAACCGACAAACATTAAATACGGAAGATGAAACGGCGGGAATGAAACTCCCATCAAAATTCCACTGAATAATCCCAATAATAGTTCTTTTCTTCTCTTATGAATAAGTTCAGGAGTTATAGGTTCACGATATTCAAGTAATTTAAAAAATTTCAAAACAGACAATATTTAATTAACAAAAAATAAATTATAAATCGAATTTTATATGTACAAAATTTTTAATACGATTTTTTTGCTTTAAGCTTTTTTTTAATTAACGCTCTTATTAAAAAATAAAGAATAACCACTGCTGTCAATATTATGATAACAGTTGAATATGTAGTTAAATAATAATCAATACGCGCAACGTTATTCCCTAAAACAATTCCAAGATTAACAATAAAAGCATTCCATAAAAATGCAGATATTAAAGCCATGAGAAATGTTTTTTTAACATTTAATTCGTGCACACCGGAAAAAAAACTAATAACGGAACGTGTGCCGGGTAAAAAACGATTGGCGAGAATTATTTTGTAGCCGTATTTTTTAAACCATTTATCAATTTTAGCAAGCGATTTTTGACTGATAAATTTTTGTCTACTGTTTCTTAAAATTCTTTCACTAAGAAAAAAGCCGACATAATACATAAGAATAAAACCGAGTGCACTTCCGATACTTGTAATTAGTAATACGGGTAAAAACCCGATTGCAGTAGAAGATATTAAAGAAGCGCCTACTATCACTACTAAATCGCTTGGAGACGGCGGGAATATGTTTTCTATAAAAGAGAAAAAGAAAAGCACTACATAAATCCAAGTTGGGTCAAGTGATCCGATATAAGAGAGAATACTTTCTAACATTAATTTCTATCTTTAATTAATAATACAACTGAATAAATTTTAATACCGTCTCCGTTCCCGACAAATCCCATTTTTTCCGATGTAGTAGCTTTTATGGAAATTTGTCCGATGCTTATCGATAGAAGTTTCGAAATTTTCTTCCGCATTTCAATAATATACGGTGCTAACTTCGGCTTCTGCAATACGATGGTTGCATCAATATTTCCAATTGTATAACCCGAATTCAAAACAAGTTCAACTACCTTGCGAAGCATTATGCCGCTATCAATATCTTTATTGCTCAGATCTGTATCGGGGAAATATTTGCCTATATCTCCCAAAGCAGCGGCACCAAGTACTGCATCGGTTATCGAATGCAGCAGTGCATCGGCATCGGAGTGCCCCAATAAGCCTTTTTCATAAGGTATTTGGATACCGCCGAGAATAAATTTTCTTCCTTCAACTAACTTATGTACGTCATATCCAAAACCGATTCGATATGGTAAATTCAAAATCTCACCTCAAAAGTTTTAAACTCGTCTTTTGCTTCACTCCATATTATAGTGGCATTACGAACATCGGCAGACAAAGGACCGATTTTTATTAAATTAAACAATTCTTCCAATTTATATTTTGGTCCTTCTGCTATCGTTAATACTTCACCGGTATATAAGTTTTTTGTATATCCGGTTAATCCTAAATTCCTGGCGTTCCGTACTACAAAATAACGGAAGCCTACACCTTGCACAAGTCCATTAACAATAATTTCAGCTCTAAAGTTCTTTGCCATTTGTTTTATATCTTTTATCCATTATTTCCGAAACAATAAGTCCGAAGAATATCAGTAAACTGCCGATGAATCCAAAATTAGTAATTTTTTCAGTTAATACAAAAAAGGCCAAAATTGCAGCAAAAATCGGTTCAAACGAATATATAATACCTGCCTTCGACGGAGTAACAAGCTTTTGGTATTTTGTCATAAGAGCCGTTGTAATAAGTGTAGCAAATATTGATGTATATAATAACCCGAATAATAAAGTATTCGAAAAAGAAAGTTTTATCGGTTCAATATTAAATCCCGAAAAAAGAATTGCCGTTATATAAGCCAACAAACCTGTAACCATAATTTGTAAAGTCAATAAAAACCAAAAATCATATTTGTTACTGAGAATATCAAGATATACTACATACATCGCCACAAAAACAGCACAAATTAAAGTCAAAAAATCACCGAAGTTAAAATTAGTGCCAAGCTCTTTTATAAACGACAATATTGAATTACCTCCGCTGGATAAAAATAAAATTCCGATAAGCACCAGAACGGCTCCTAAAATTGAACCTCTTGTCGGGAACTTTTTTTCAAGTATTGTTTGAAGTATAGGTATCATAACAACAGACGAACCGGTAATAAAAGCAGATTTTGTTGCAGTTGTGTACTTCAAACCAACGGTTTGTGTAGCAAATGTAACAAAAAGCAGGAAGCCCAATAAAACACCTTTCCATAAGGCAGTTCTTGAAAATACTATTTTTTTCCGAACAACAATAGGTAATAAAAGTATGCCTGCAATTGTAAAACGAAATGCAATAAAAAGCATCGGCGAAATATCGACGAGAGATTCTTTAACTATTACAAACGTTGCCCCCCACAGCAGCGTAACAAAAATTAAAATGATTTCACCGAAATATTTGTTGCTTTCGGCTTGTGTTCGAAGATTAGTCATTATCAACAGAGTATCCAAATCTTTTAAGCATAGCCGGATTTGAACGCCAATTCGGTTTTACTTTAACACGCAATTCCAAATAAACCTCACGTTGTAAAAATTCTTCTATTGACTGGCGTGCCGATTGTCCTAATTTTTTAATTTTCTCACCATTTTTACCGATAATAATAGGCTTTTGAGATTCCCTTTCAATTATAATAGCAGCGGAAATAAAATCTTTTCCCTTTTCCCGTTCTTTGAATTCTTCAATTATAACTTCCGTACTATAAGGAATTTCATCACGATATTTTTCAAAAACTTTTTCTCTAATTATTTCCGATACAAAAAATCTCTCCGGTTCATCCGTTAACTGATCTTCAGGATAAAATTTAGGTCCGTTTGGAAGGTATTTTAAAATTGATTCCACTACTTTTTCAAGATTATAATTTTCCTTAGCCGCAATTGGAATTATCTCTTCAAATAATTGCTGTTTCTCAATTTTCGACATTAAAATTTTCAGTTGTTTTTCGTTAGAGAGATCAATTTTATTTACAAGTAAAATTTTTGGAATACCTTTTATTTTTAATATGTCTTGAATTTTTTCATTTTTTAAAGTTAAACTTCCATCAGGATCGTTACCAATATCAATTATAAAAATGATAACGTCAGTATTTTTTACCGAATGCATAACATAACCGAGCATCTTTTCTTGAAGTAAATAAGAAGGTTTCAGTATACCTGGGGTATCAAAAAAAATAATTTGATAATTTTGGCTATCTAAAATACCGAGAATACGCTTGCGTGTCGTTTGAGGTTTATCGGTTATAATAGATAATTTTTCACCTATAAGCTGATTCATAAGTGTAGATTTACCTACATTCGGCCTGCCGATAATAGCCGTAAAGCCCGATTTCGTCTCCATAAAATATTACCCAAACTTTTATTTTTTCAATATGTAAATTTATAAAAATTAAAACTGAATGAATTTGATATAATTTTTTATTTCATTATTTGCCATTATTATTTTTATTCGCCTTACAGCAAGTAAGTTTTTCTTCATAATTCCTTTGTGAAATCCTTTGTGAACTTTGTGGTTAAACCTTTACCACAAAGAACACTGAGCAGGCACAAAGAACACTAAGAATATTGAATTTTGAATGAAGAAATTCAGATTTTACCAATTCACAGAAACTTTATCAGAAGAACTCCAATAGAAAATAACTTCGCTTTACAGCAAGTAAGTTCTTTTTTATAATCCCTTTGTGTGCTTTGTGAAATCCTTTGTGAACTTTGTGGTTAAACCTTTACCACAAAGAACACTAAGAAAGCAAAAAATATTGTTTGCGTTTCAATATAAAAATATTAGCTTTACATATATGAAATTTACAGTTAAAAATATTGAAACATTAAACGGATGGTGGTGGAATAAATTTATTCCGCTATCTTAGCATAATATAGTTTAGTTTATTATAAACGCCGCAGATAGTGGAAAACTGTTTGCGGCTTTTTCATTTTAAAGCCGTGTTGAAAATCACGGCTTTTTTTATATAAAATAGGAGAAACGATATGAAAAACAACAGAATCTACCTTAGTCCGGAAGAAATGCCGACAGAATATTACAATATTCTTCCTGATCTTCCATCGCCTTTAGCAATACCGCTAAACCCTGTTACAAAAAAACCGATTGATCCGAACGATTTATCGGAAATATTTCCTGAAGAATTAATTATGCAGGAAATGAGTCCAAAGAGATTTATAAAAATTCCGGATGAAATTTTGGAAAAATATGCCGTAAGTCGACCAACACCAATGTATAGGGCTTTCCAATTAGAAAAATTTTTAGACACACCTGCTAAAATATATTATAAATACGAAGGTGTTAATCCTGGAGGCAGCCATAAAATAAATACTGCAATAGCTCAAGCATATTATAATAAAAGAGCCGGAGTTAAAAATTTAGTTACTGAAACAGGTGCCGGACAATGGGGAAGTGCATTATCGATAGCGGCAAAACAATTCGGATTAAACTTACAAGTGTTCATGGTGAAAGTCAGCTTTCAACAAAAACCGTATAGAAAAACCTTAATGCAGTTATATGGAGCCAAAGTTTTGGCAAGTCCTTCAAATTTAACAAGAACGGGACGTAAAATACTCTCGGAAAGTCCTGATTCACCGGGATCATTGGGTATTGCAATAAGTGAAGCAATTGAAATTGCCGTGCAGAATAAAGATACTAATTATTCATTAGGAAGCGTGTTAAATCATGTATTACTTCATCAAACAATTATTGGAGAGGAAGCCAAAAAACAACTTAACAAAGTTGATGAATATCCCGATATTATAATTGGCTGCGCCGGCGGGGGCAGTAACTTTTCAGGTATAAGTTTCCCGTTTTTAAGAGATAAACTTGACGGAAGTAAAAAAAATCTTAGAGCTATTACGGTTGAACCTGCTTCATGCCCCTCTTTAACAAAAGGAAAATTCACATACGATTTTGGAGATGTAAGCGGGTTTACTCCATTGCTTAAAATGTTTACACTTGGGCACAAATTTATTCCCCCTAAAATTCACGCCGGCGGACTCAGATATCATGGAATGTCGCCAATTGTATCTAATCTTTATTCGGAAGGAATAATCGAAGCGGTAAATTATCATCAATTGGAAGTGTTTGAAGCGGCGCAGAATTTCCTTATTACCGAAGGAATTTTACCGGCACCTGAAAGTGCTCACGCTGTTAAAGGAGCAATCGAAGAAGCAAAAAAATGCAAAAAGGACAATGAACCTAAGACTATACTATTTAATTTATCCGGACACGGATTTTTAGATTTGGGCGCATATAATTTATATGTAAATAACAAATTGGAAGATTATAAATTACCGGAAGAAATTATACAAAGATATTTTACGGAAATGCCTGAAATCTCTTTATAATAAAAAAACTCTCGATTTATCTTTATGGTAAAGGTTTAACGGATTCTTATTATTGTTCTTAACGGCGGTCACAATATACTTGCGACCGCCTTGAAAGGTTTTTTCATCAAACAACAAATAGTAATTTGGTTTTAAATATGATAACCCGTTATTATTTTAAACATCGTAATACAAACCGAATTCAAAAGGATGAGGTTTTTGTGCCATCGGTTTAATTTCACGATCAAATTTATAATTTATCCAAGTATCGATAACATCTTCCGTAAAGACGTTACCCTTTAGTAAATATTCATGGTCTTCCTCTAAAATCCGTAAAGCTTTTTCAAGAGAGCCCGGTGTAGAGGGAACATTTGCCAGTTCTTCAGGCGGTAAATCGTAAATATTTTTATCAAGTGGTTCCCCCGGGTCAATTCTGTTAAGTACACCGTCTAAACCGGCCATTAACATAGCCGAGAATGCGAGATAAGGATTTGCTGAAAGGTCCGGACACCTAAATTCAATTCTTTTAGTTTTAGGATCGGTAGAATACATAGGAACTCTTACAGCAGCGCTTCGGTTTCTTTGGGAATAGGCTAAATTAACGGGCGCTTCGAATCCGGGCACTAATCTTTTATAAGAATTTGTTGTAGGGTTAGAAAAAGCAAGAAGAGAAGGAGCGTGTTTAAGAATTCCGCCGATAAAATAAAGAGCCAATTCGCTTAAACCCGCATAGCCGGCTCCCGAAAACAGCGGTTTACCTTTTTTCCAAAGACTTATATGCACGTGCATACCGCTTCCATTGTCGCCCTCAATTGGTTTCGGCATAAAGGTTAGTGTTTTTTCTGCAAGTTTTGCAGTGTTTTTTGTAATATATTTAAACATAAGTAACTGGTCGGCTGCCTTTAACAACGGTTGAAACCGCAAATCTATTTCACACTGCCCGCCACTTGCAACTTCATGATGCTGGGCTTCTATTGAGATGCCGACTTCTTGTAAATTTAGTACCATTTCATTTCTTAAATCATTTAACGAATCGGTTGGCGGTACGGGAAAATATCCTTCTTTATATCTTGGTTTATAACCGAGATTCGGGTTCTCTGCTTTGCCCGAATTCCATCTGCCTTCTATCGAATCTATAAAATAAAAAGAACTATTAGGCTGTGTATCAAATCTTATTTCATCAAAAATGAAAAATTCAGCTTCCGGACCAAAATAAACGGTATCGGCAATTCCGGTCGATAATAAAAATGCTTCGGCTTTTTGTGCAATATTACGCGGGCAGCGCGAATATTTTTCTTTGGTAATTGGTTCATATACGTTGCAAATCATACTAACAGTAGGTGCTTTAATAAATTTGTCTGCAAACATTGTTGCCGGATCAGGAATTATAAGCATATCACTCTCATTTATGTTTTTCCATCCCCGTATAGACGAACCGTCAAAGCCAAATCCCTCTTTAAAAGAATTCGCGTTAAGTTCTTTAACCGGAACTGTAAAATGCTGCCACTGCCCTGGAAAATCCATAAATTTAAAATCAACAAATTGTATGTTTTTAGTTTTTATAAAATTTAGAACTTTTTGAACCGGTGATTTCGGTGTTGCCATTGTTGCTCCTAATATTAAATTTTTAATTTTGTTGTTTCTTTTATTGTAGAAAGTACATAATAGGTAATTGTTCTTGTAACACCGGGCCACGATTGTATTTTTCCGAGAAGTCCCTCAAGCTCCGATGTGTTTTTTACAACAGCTTTTAATATGTGCGACCCTTCGCCTAAAACTGCATAGCATTCTAAAATTTCATCAGTCGATTGAACTTTTTTTCGAAGAATACTATAATTTTTTGAAGAATCCATAACAACAGTAATAAATGCCATTATATCGTATGTAAAAGTTTTTCTGTCCAATTTAGTATAATAACCCTGTATTATACCTCCTTCTTCTAATTTTCGCAGTCTTTCACTTAAAGAAGAAAGCGATAATCCAACTGCCTCGGCTATGTTTTTTCTTTTTTCTCTTCCATTATTTTGAAGAATATCGAGAATATGTATGTCGGTTTTATCAAGCATAAAATTAAATTACGGTATAATTGAAATTTTGACTCAAAATATAAGGCATTTTTTAATTTTTACCAAATTAAATGAGTGATATTCATTATTTTGCAGCAACTATTTTGGACTTCGTGTAAATTTATGCAAATCTTTCGATACAAATCTTTATAATTAGAAGGTTATTTTTTTATGCCGAATTTGGTAAAAGCTGATTTCTCCGTTTTTACCTTTTCAAATAGATCTAAATTTTTTTGTGGGCGAGGTTGTAGTTTATGATAAAGATGATATTGTACGGCAACATTATTTAGCGATTTTATATTAATACCGTTTAATTCCAATCTGAATTGCACATCGCTGTCTTCACCAATAGAAGGAGCTTCATATCTTTCATCGAAACCATTAATTTCAATTAAGTTCTTTTTGTGAATGGAAAAATTACATCCAAGTAAGCCGCGCTTTTTCTTATTAAAATATTTTCTTAGTAATTGCGATTTAAAATAAAATCCTTTTTCTACATCAAAAGACTTACCGAAAATTCCGTCAATTATTAATAAATGAAAATACTTTTCAAAATAATGATTCTTAATTTTTTCTTCGTTAAGAGACGATGTGATTTTTCCCGAAAGGTTTACCCGTCTTCCGGTTAAACATATTTTTTCGGATTTATTTATATAATGTTCTTTTAAAAATTCGGGATGAGGAATGCAATCGCCATCAATAAAAATTAAATATTCCGAATGTGCGAAGGAAACAGCTTTATTTAATATTTTGTTTTTTCGAAAACCCTTATCTTCCTGCCATAAATGATAGGAATCGAAATGCAAGCTGTTCAAAATATTTTCGACTTTTTGAGTAACTGCTTCGTTTGAACCGTCATCGGTTATAATTATTTCAAAATCTTGAAATGACTGAATTTCAAGGGCAGATAGAACCAAAGAAAGATAATGTATATTGTTATAAAATGAGATTATTACTGATATTTTATGCATCATTAACTATGATATAAATTGATAAAATTGAATTACAATTTATTTTATTTAAAAGATATGGAATTTGTATCAAAAAATTGCCTTTAGAAAAAATCATACTCATAATTTTATAAAAAATTTATTTCCTAAAACCGCGATTAAAAATTCTATCCGTATCAAAATATTATATATTATAAAGTTTATTTTATATTTTATTTTTTTATTATTCAACTTTAAAGAATTTCTTATCAAATCTTATTTTAATCTGCAAAGAGAAATTATAAGCATGGGGTTGAAATAGTAAATTACCATAATTTTTTTTATTTTAATTTTCAATTAACATCTTTGATATATCTGCTGAACTTTATTCTTTGAAGATAAAAACAAATTCTATTGTGAAATAAAAATACAATCTAAATTTACGGAGTATAAAATGGGTTTCAATTTAATTTTAGTGATTATTAGTGCATTAATTGCATTTTTCCTTTCTGCGGGAATTTTATTTTTTCTTATAAAGAAAAACATTATATCGTTAAAAAAGGATAACAGCAATAAGAAAGAAGAAAAACCTTCTGAAGAAAAACCTTTGGAAAAAATAGAGAAAATAAAAGTAGAAGAAAAAGTTGACCTTAATAAAGAAAACAAAACACTTAAAAAGAAAGTTAAAAATTTAGATGAAACAATTAAAGCTTTAGAAATAAAAGTTACAAATCTATCCCAAAGCAACGATGAATTAAAAATAGAAAAGAAAAAACTTGAAGATGCGAAGAAAAAGTTAGAAATATTACAAAAACAAAAAGATGAATTACTTGAAGTTGTAGCACATGATATAAAAAATCCTGCCGGCGCAATTAAAAATTTAGTCGATTTATTAGAATCGTATGATTTAAATGCAACAGACCAGGCGGAAATTATGGAAACCTTAGTTCAAACAGCAAGTAGAATAGTAGATCTCGCTGCAGAAGTAACAAAAGTAATTGAAGCCGATAAAGGTCTTTTTGAACTTGATATAAAAGAAATTAAAATTAATGAAATCGTAGAAAAGGTATTTGAAAGATATCGTTCGGCTGCCGAAGCAAAAGATATTTCGATAAAAATCGAACTTGACGAAAATATTCCTTCAGCTAAAATGGATCCGGGGAAAATAGATGAAGTAATTGATAATTTTATTACAAATGCAATAAAATTTTGCTCATCAAAAAGTACCGTATTTGTAAAAACATATATGGAAAATGACAATTTAGTTGTTGCGGTTTCAGATGACGGTTATGGTATGGGTCCCGAAGAAGTTCAAAAAGTTTTTAAAAAAGGGATTAAATTAAGTACAAGACCGACCAGAAATGAAAGTAGTACCGGTATTGGGTTATGGATTGCAAAAAAAATAATTGACGCTCATCAAGGGAAAATATGGGTCAAAAGCAAAAAGAATGCAGGTTCAACTTTTGCATTTTCATTATCCATAAAAGATATTCAAAAAGAGAAAAAGAAAAAAGATAAAAAAAACCCCGGAGAAACCGGGGCAAAATAACTCAATTAAAAACACGTTATTGTTAATTAGCGATAGTATCGGTAACTTTTTGAGCTGCCTCTTTTAAACTTTGGGCAACATCAAAATTTAATCCCGATTTTTCCAATAACACAGCAGCTTCTTCTGCATTTGTACCTTCAAGCCTAATAACAATGGGGACAGAAACTTTTATTTTCTGTACTGCTTCAATAATACCCTGAGCAACTCTATCGCAGCGTACAATACCGCCAAAAATATTTATTAATAATGCCTTAACATTAGGATCAGAGAGTATAATCTCAAATCCATTTGCTACGGTATCTTTATTTGCCGCACCGCCGACATCAAGAAAATTGGCCGGATCGCCGCCGGCTAATTTGATTATATCCATTGTTGCCATTGCCAAACCGGCACCGTTTACCATACATCCGACATTTCCCTCCAATTTAATATAGTTCAAATGATATTTCGAAGCTTCTATTTCAAGAGGCTGCTCTTCTTCAAGGTCTCTATATTCAACAATATCTTGATGTTTATATAATGCGTTATCATCAAAATTTATTTTCGCATCCAGGGCTATTACATCCCCCTGTTTGGTTACAACCAAAGGATTTATTTCAGCAATTGAAGCATCAGTCGCTTCATAAACGTTATAAAGCCCATTTAAAAATTTAATAGTGTTCTTTAATTGTGTACCCGAAAGTCCGAGTCCAAAAGCCAATTCACGTGCTTGAAATGTCTGCAACCCAAGAGCAGGTTCAACGGTTTCTTTTAAAATTAATTCAGGATTTTCGGCAGCTACTTTTTCAATTTCCACACCGCCTTCGGTAGACACCATAACCACATTTTTCGATTGCGAACGATCGAGAGTTATTCCTACATAAAGTTCCTTTTCTATATCTACTCCTTGTTCTATTAAAAGACGCCTTACCACTTTACCTTCAGGACCGGTTTGATGGGTTACTAAAGTCATCCCAAGCATTTTTTTTGCTAAAGAACGAACCTCACGTAAGTTTTTCGCTAGTTTAACTCCGCCGCCTTTGCCCCTGCCGCCGGCATGAATCTGAGCTTTAACCACCCATAGTTTACCGCCAATTTCTTTTGCAGCTTGGACGGCTTCGTCAGGTGTAAATGCAACTTTACCTTTTGGTACTGCAACATTAAACTTTCTTAAAATTTCTTTCGCTTGATATTCATGAATCTTCATTCTATCTACCTTACAGATTGTTTGTTTAATAATAAATTAATTACCGAACCATTTTATAATGAAAAATATTTTAAAATAATATAACAACTTAATTTTTTTGACTGATATAAGCAATTTGGATAATTGATTGCAGGTATTTTAAGCGAATTGTTTTCCAGAATTTATTTAGCAATCTGATTTTGTCGATTTTAAAATGTTATAATAAATTTAGTATAACACAAGTTATATAAGTGAGTTTTTAAATAATTTAAAAACTTTTTAGAACGATCTTACTAAAAACGGCTATTTTAGTTTATTTTTTAACATTTATTCTGGCATATTTATTGATTTTATTGAGAAGAAAAGATAGAATTATAAGAATAGATAATGAAGAATAAATCTGCGGTGTTAACACAGATATAATAAACTTAAATATTAATAATTATAGGGAGTCAATATTATGGCAACAGATCCAGTATGCGGAATGCAAATTAATGAATCCGAAGCATCTAATAAAAGCGAATATAACGGGGAAACATATTATTTCTGTTCTACTCACTGTAAAGCACAGTTCGATAAAGAACCGGAAAAATATGTTGGAGGAAAAGAATCCTCAGAGCATCATCATCATTAGAAAAAGTTATCTAATCGAAATGATGCTAATACTTACATCATTTACCGGTCGGTTAATAAGAAAAAATCGATATCTAAATATTGTAAATATTTTGTTTTAGAATTTGCAATATCTAATGAACTATATAGAATAATATCTATCATTATCAAAGAATTTACGATAGATGTTATTCTATATTTATTTTTAAGCCGAATTTAATATCCCATTTAATTATATAGTTTAATACCGGAATCATTCACTTATTACTGCTGTTTTTTAAGCTTCTTATGCCAGATGCTTCCGCCAATATTTCTAATAACTTAAGTTCGGAAAAAAGGTGTTCCAAAAGTCAAAAATATTTTAGGCTTGAGGAACACCTTAAAATTTACATCAAAAGGTGGTGTACGGGAGGTTCAAGTGCAACGTGGATAATAAACGTTATAAAAACAGTTATAATAATTATGTATGTCCACACTACCGCTTTTCTCACTATGGAATAATCGTCTTTTTTAGAATCTATATAAGGTAAAAGAATAAGACCTATTACAATCAATACAGGGAGAATCAGCAGCGATATCACTCCGAACCAATCCTCAAATTGATAAAAAACTAAAAACATCCATGGTGGTTTTGTCATTTCAACTCCGGTATAAGGACCCGGATATATCGATGAAGGGAATTGGATGGCTAAGTAACCAATGAAACCGTAAATAATAAAGCTCCATCCTAATATCTTCTTTACATGATCATAAAAAGTAATTGTTTTGGTAACTTTTTTGCCCGGCAATGGTGACAAACCATTGAGTTTCATTAAAACCAGATGCGGTATCAGAAATAGAAGCAAGAGTAATGGCAATAACAACGTATGGGTGACGAACATCCTCATAACAGCAGTAGCTCCTTTTATGAACTCTGCTAAGTATGTACCGATGAGGGGCAGCAATCCAAGTGATTCGATTGCATGCTCGTATGCTTCGTATCCTTCTTGATCCCACTTAACAACAGTCCCTGAAAAAAAGAATACTAAAGTTATAAGAAGTAATCCTATTCCAAAAAACCAATTTAACTTTCTGCCTCCTCTGTACGAGCCGGTAAAGATAATTCTCGACATGTGCAATATGATCAGAAAAATAACTGCTTCTGCAAGCCATCTATGGAATGAAATCAACCAGAAACCCCATGGATTCGAAACCAACTCTAAAACGCTTTTATGTGCTTGACTTAATGTAGGCGTAACGAAAAAAGCCAGTATCACACCGGTAATTGCCAATAAGATAAATCCAAATACTGTAACTCCTCCAATGCTATAACCGAATCTTTTTGCATGTTCGGGAACCAGGTAGTTGAAATCTTTTAAACTCCAATTTTTTTTGTTTAATTCTTCATTATTCGTCATCTGCCGTCTCCTTTTTCTTTTTTGGAAAATAAAGAAAAGCGAAACCGGCCAGGATAATACCCAAACTAAGGGCTTTAATTATAGTGGGCACGGTACTTTTTTCTACGTCCTTACGAATTTCTGCGAAGCCTTTTTCCATCGATTTTTGTTTTTCTACTTTTGCGAGGCTGTCGCTATGTACGTACCCTCTTTCCTCTTGTATAACGGTAGTTACCTTTTCAACTTTCTTATTGTCTTTTTCATTTCCATGAGGTTGAATCATAACCGGAGATAAAAAGATTAATATTACCACAACATAAATCATTTTCTTAAGCATAATATTTTCCCTTAAATAATTTTTAAAATGTGCTTTTAACATGTCTCAACTCCGGTTTCGGTAAAAGAAAGCGATGAGTTGAACTTGTTTACAGAGAAATCTGTTTGGATGGCTGCATTTTTTAATATACATTCATTCTTTATGTAGCCAGGTTATCTATAATATCTATAAATTTTTTGCTTTGTGCCGTCTGAGTACTATACTTTAAAGTAATGTGCTTGGCCATTCAACAGATTTATAGGAATGATATTAAATCAAAAGTGCAGAGTTTATTTTGTATAATTTGTTAGAATTTTTTATCAGATGGGGAAAATTATTTCCGTAAGACTTTGAAGTAAATCCCGTTTCTAAAATATGTTCCGTAACTACAGAAATTAAATTAGACGAAATTGAAAACAGTTTATAAAAATTATTTTTATCATTATGCGAGTTGACAGTAAATAAAGAAATTCCTTGATCATCACAATTATCGATTCGGTTTTGAATTGCAAAAGTATTTAATTTATTAATACCTGGAAATTGTTTGACTCCGTTAAAAGAATCATTTTGTTGTACCTGTGTGTGTCTATGAGACAATACACAAATTGCTTAAAGGTGATAAAATAAAACCCGTTAATAAGATAAAAATAAAAATTTTGTTTTTGAATAAACTCAAGACGAATCTCACTTTAATAAAAAGTATTTTATTATAAACGTATAGAAACAATTTTTAATCATGATTTAGATAACCTTGATGCTTTTTTAGAGTATATAATCAACGTTATTAATAATGGTAAATTAAGACTTAATATACAATTTAAAATCATATAAAAATATAATTTCAATTAATATGCCATAAATATTACATTTTATAGATTCCAGTATCTTTTGAGTAATATCAATGAATAAAACAGAAAAGAAATTATACTTTTATATAAGAATATTTCGATTTTTGTTTAAAAATGAAAGCTGAAAAGTAAGATTTTAGTTCATTTAAACAACACAATTTAAGCTAATCGATAGATATCTTTCCCTTTGAAACCCCGATACTTATTTAATTATTCTAAAAAAATATTTAAAAAATTTAAATTGTTCTTTATCTAAAAAAATAATAGGAATTTTTAACTTTTTATATTTTGCATAATGCTTGAGTGAACGTTTAACTAATATAAATAAAGCCGGTCTAAAAGATATTTTTACAAAAAAAATCGCTTCTACAATTGCGCAGGTTAATTATTGGAACTACCGGTTGCATGATTTAATAAGAAAACCGAACTGTTGCAGCTTATTAATTGAATCTGCGGCTCTTTTAAGTATTACAATAAATTTTTGTTTGAGAAAATTATTAACTAAATTTAAAAACGTATTTTTTTTGAGGTTCTAATGATATCCAGTATGACAGGTTATGGTAAGTCTGTTATTGAAAAAGGCAGTATAATAGCAGAAGTTGAAGTAAAAAGTTTAAATAGCAGATTTTTAGATATTTCTGTTCATCTGCCTAAAGCTTTATTTTCGAGGGAATTAGAGATTAAGGGATTAATCCGGAAATTAATACATCGCGGAAAAATTACGGTTTTTGCTACTATTAATAATGAAAACTCTAAGTCGAATAATTGTTTAATTGACGAAAATGGAGTGAAAAGGGCTGTTGAATTAGTAGAAAAGATCAAAAGCACGGCAAAAATTGACGAAAATATAACATTTGCTGAATTAATAAATTTTCAAGATATGTTCCTTATTGAAAAAACCAGTGATGAAGAAAATCAATTTGAATTAATTTCGGCGGCTTTGTTAGATGCATTAAATAAACTTGTTGAAATGCGCCGCAGAGAAGGAAACGAACTTAAAAACGATCTTCTTAACAGATTAAATAAAATAGATAATCTTTTAAACGAAATCGAAGCGAATTTTTCAAATGAAATCAATCAATATTTCGAAAAATTAAAACAACGGGCTAAACAATTATATTCGGAATTTATAGAAGATCAGAATAGATTAAATTCAGAATTGGCATTATTAGTTGACCGGTATGATATCACGGAAGAATGTGTTAGACTTAGAAGTCATATTAAAATGTTCAAAGACACAATGGGAAATTCTGGAGAAATAGGGAAAAAACTGAATTTTATTTCACAAGAAATTAATAGAGAAGCAAACACAATAAACTCAAAATCTATTTTGACAATCATTTCCCATTCAGGTATTTTGATTAAAGAAGAATTAGAAAAAATTCGTGAACAGATTCAAAATATCGAGTAATAGGTGAAAGAGAAAAAAACTAAATTATTTGTCATTTCCGCCCCAAGCGGTTCGGGGAAAACGACTATTGTTAAATATATTTTAAATACTTTTCATGAATTAACTTATTCAATTTCTGCTACTACACGTCCAAAAAGATCCGGGGAAATTGACGGCAAAGATTATTTTTTTATTACTAATGAAGAATTCAAACAAAAAATTAAAAATAACGAATTTATAGAATGGCAAAAATTTTATGATTACTATTATGGAACTTTAAGTCATCATATATACTCTAAGTTAAAACAAGGTAAATCGGTTGTTTTGGAATTGGATGTTAAGGGAGCATTAAATTTAAAAAAAATATTCCCTGATGCCGTTTTGATTTTTATAAAACCACCCGGACTTGATGAATTAAAAAAACGTCTGATAAAACGAAATACCGAAAGTGAAATTGATTTTAAGAAACGGATTCAACGTGCAAAAATAGAATTAAGCTTCGCCGATAAATTTGATTATTGTATTACAAACAAAAATTTGGCAAAAGCAGAAGAAGAAGTAAAAAAAATCATAGAAAAAGAAATAACAAAGGAGAACAAATAAATGGCTATTAAACCGATTGATTTAAGAGAAATCGACAAACGGGCAGCTAATGTTTATGAAGCAATTGTTGTTTGTGCAAAAAGAGCACGTATGATTAATAATGAAAACAGACTTGAATTCAACACGTATCTTAACACAATGGTAGAGCAGGAAGAAGACGAATTTGACGATAGGGATAATTCCGAGCAAATTAAAATTTCTTTAGAGTTCGAAAAACGTCCAAAGCCGCATGAAGTAGCTTTAGAAGAATTGTTAAGTGGAAAGTTGAAGTATTATAAAAAAGAAGAAGAGTAATTTTTAATATTTTTTGCTATTGATTTATTTCGCTTTTTATTTTTCTTAATATTATTAATATTCTATTCTCTTAAAAATTTTCAATTTTTAGGCATCCGTTTTATTTACAATCCCGATGCCTATTTTATTCTTATTATTTGAAAAGTTTATAATTAAAAATTACGATGTATTTTTATAAGAATTATTGAGTATTTTTTTAAAATCTACAAATTATTTTTTTCAATAAGTTCTTTTTGCTGATCTACAAATTTTAAAACTTAAATTCAAAATTATCTTAACGGTTTATGTTAATTGTAAAAAAATGTATATATTAACTCATGTTACGCAGAACTTTACATTAAATTTCCACGACCTTCAGGTCGTGGAATAAATAAGAAAAAATCTATTGGCTTTTCCGTAGGAATCTTATGGATAGCCACATTAATAGATATAGAATGGGGCTAAAGCCCATACAATTAAGGTTAATATGGCCCCCGACATAAATGTCGGGGCAATTTAGTAACATACTTGCTTAACGTGAGATATTAATTTAATAAGGTAAACTCATTGTTAAATTAAAGTAATGAGAATAATTATCCTTTAATTTGAACTGTTTTAATTATTCTAATAATATTTTGAGAAATTTTTCTGGAGAATAAGTTGCCATTACAATTTAAAAAAATGGTTTCCGAAGCACTTATAAATCAAAAATTAATTTTTGGCGATTACCTTTTCGAAGAAATAAAGTATAAAAAAAATATTAATGAACATGAAAATTCCAACCCAATGAAAATAGCCGAAAAAATAGAACTTAATTATGGAAACAATCTATTTGCATCTGATTTTCAGAAAGCGGACAGCTTAGATGAACTGAATTTATTAATTAAATCGTGTCAAAAATGTTCACTCGGCAAAACGCGGATAAATTTTGTTTTTGGAGTAGGCAATCCCAATGCAGATATTATGCTTATCGGCGAAGCACCGGGTGCCGAAGAAGACAAGCAAGGTATTCCTTTTGTAGGACGAGCGGGGAAATTACTTAACGATATTTTAAAAGCAATTAACTTTTCACGCGATGACGTTTATATTGCCAACATCGTAAAATGCCGCCCGCCCGCCAACCGCAACCCTCTACCCAACGAAATGGAAACTTGTTTGCCATATCTTTATAAACAAATCGATTTAATACAGCCGAAATTAATATTGTGTTTAGGTTTGGTTGCAGCAAACGGATTGTTGAAGTTAAAAAGCAGTCTTACTAAAATGCGTGGAAACATATATGATATTAATGGAATTAAAACTATGATTACATATCATCCTGCAGCATTATTGCGAAATCCGGCTTGGAAAAGAAGTGTTTGGGAAGATATCCAAAAATTTAAAAAATTATATGACGAAATAACTAAAAATTAAATATCTTAGAAAATGGATAAAAAAGTAGATATTGAAAAATTACGTGCTGCATCGAAACAGCCGCCAAGTGCCGTTGACGTTGAAATGGCAGTGCTTGGTGCAATGATGTTGGAAAAAAGTGCAATACCGAAAGCTATAGAAATTTTAAAACCAAAATATTTCTACCAAAAAAAGCATCAAATTATTTTTGAAGCAATGCAATCTCTTTTTTCATCAGACGAACCAATTGATACGATTTCACTTTATGAAGAATTGCGGCAGGCAGAACAATTGGAAGCTTCCGGCGGAGCCGCTTATTTAAGTAAATTAGCTCAAGATATTTCGTCGGCAGCAAATATTGAATATCATTCGAGAGTAATACTTGAAAAGTGGATTTTAAGGGAACTTATTTCAACTTCATTTGAAATTGCAAATTCCGCTTATGAAGGAAACGAAGATGTTTTTGATTTGATGGACGCCGCAGAACAGAAAATATTTAGAATTACCGAAGAAAGTTTGAAAGAATCTTACAAGTCGATGGATAAGGCAGTTAAAGAAGCCATTGAATATATTGAGGCGATCCATTCGAAAGCATTCGCTTCTTTTTCGGTGCCTTCAGGATATACTGCTCTCGACGAGCTTCTCGGCGGCTTTCAAAAATCGGATTTAATTATTGTTGCGGCAAGACCCTCGATGGGTAAAACGGCTTTTGCTCTTTCCGCCGCAAGAAATTCCGCAGTGGAATACAAAGTTCCCATAGCAATTTTCAGCCTTGAAATGGCTACCATTCAGTTGGTTACACGCCTTATTAGCGCCGAAGCAAAAATAAATGCACATAGTATCCGTACAGGAAGATTCAAAGCCTCCGACGGCTCTAAAATCAGCAGAACCGCCCATCATCTTAGTCAAGCGCCTATATATATTGACGATACACCTGCTCAGTCCGTACTTGAAATTAGAGCGAAAGCAAGACGTTTAAAAGCAGAAAAAAATATCGGTATGGTAATAATAGATTATCTTCAATTAATGACCGCCGGTTCAAGATTTGACAGCAGGGAAAGGGAAATTTCCACAATATCACGTTCCCTTAAAGCGTTGGCTAAAGAACTGAATATCCCCGTAGTTGCATTATCACAATTAAACAGAGCTGTTGAATCACGAAGCGATAAACGTCCGATGCTTTCGGATTTAAGAGAATCCGGCTCTATTGAACAAGATGCCGATGTTGTAATCTTCCTTTATCGTCCGGAAGTTTATGGAATAACCACAGATCATGACGGTAACTCAGTTGAAGGAATTGCAGATATTATTATCGGCAAGCAAAGAAACGGACCCATAGGCGAGGTAAAATTAAAATTTATTAAAGAATATGCCCGTTTCGAAAATCTTGATATTTTTCACGATCAAATTCCACAAGAAACTTTACCCGAAGCAAATAATGATGAGGATTTGCCGATATGATCAAAAAAATTATTTTTATATTTTTTATATTTTCATTCACTTTATCCGCTCAAGAAATTTATTCGCCCAAAGATGTGCAAATTTGTAAAACAAAATTTAAGTTTGCATACAACCACAACCTGAGCAGCAAACCTATCGGAGATATTATAGTTGATATCGGCAAAACATTTATCGGTACAAATTATGCCGCACACACACTTGAAAAAGGGGAAAAAGAAAACTTGGTGATTCATTTAAGCGGATTAGATTGTTATACTTTTTTTGAAAGCTCCTTGGCACTTGCCCGGTGTATCAAATTAGGGAAAACCGATTTTAATGATTTTGAAAATCAAATTAAAAAAATCAGGTATCGAAACGGAATAATAAACGGTTTTGCCTCACGCCTTAATTATATGGAAGATTGGCTTTCCAACAATCAAAAAAAGGGTATTGTAAAAGACGTTACAAAGCAGATTGGCGGCATCCTTTATAAAAAGAAAATTGATTTTATGAGTACACATCCTAATCTGTACAAAAGATTAAAAAATAATCCGGAAGTTATTAATCAAATAAAGGCTATAGAAAATTCAATAAATTCGAGAAAATATTATTACATCCCGCAAAATGATATTTCCAAATATGAAAAAGGTATTCACAACGGTGATATTATTTTTTTAACGACAGGTGTTGCCGGCTTGGATATTGGACATACCGGTATTGCCGTAAAAATGAAAGACGGAAGAATTCATTTTATGCACGCACCTGACGTCGGTAAAAAAGTACAAATAACCAAAGTACCTTTAAGTGAATATGTAAAAATGATAAAAAGACATACGGGCATAATGGTAATTAGACCTTTGAATCCCAAAATAAAGACGAAAACAAACTAAACTTGTTCATACAAATTTGATATTATTAGGGGGTGGAATAATAAGTTATACATTTATTAAATATTAAGTTATTCTATTCCACCTTCTAAATAACAGTTATTCATTTTTGTATTATATGCAAGTTAATCTATTCCACCCCCTTAATTAAACTTTTTAACACCTTAATGTTTTCCAAATCTTCCAATTGTTCTTTTCCTTTAGGGGTTTCAAGAATTTTAGGAACGTTTATTAATTTTTTGTCGTTCATTATATTGGCAAATCCTTCAAGTCCAATAAACCCTTTACCAATATGTTCGTGACGGTCAACTTTAGAGCCGAGTTCTTTTTTGCTATCGTTTATATGAAAACATTTTAATCTGTATAGTCCGATTGTATCGTTAAATTGTTTCATTACTTCGTTATACGACTCAACAGTTCTAATATCATAATTAGCGGCAAATATATGTGCAGTATCAATACAAACACTCATTCGTTTTTTATCATCAACAAGCTCAATTATTCTATTTATCTGTTCAAAGCGGTATCCTAAAGCCGTTCCTTGCCCTGCTGTAAGTTCAAGCATGCTGCTTACTTTAAATTCTGCTGTTTTTTCATGAGCAATGTTTATCGACTCTGCAATAACTTTAAGTCCTTCTTCTTCTCCCCTTCCGGTATGTGAACCCGGGTGAAAGTTCAAGTAAGGAATTCCCAATTGTTCGCACCGCCGTAGTTCATCAACAAAAGCATTTCGTGATTTTTTAAGAATTTCTTCATTTTTTGCACAAAGATTAATTAAGTACGAATCGTGAGCTACTACAAATTTTATGCTCGATTCACTTAGTTTTATTTTAAAGTTTTCTATTTCTTCGGCATCAAGCGGTTTTGCAAACCATCTGTTACTGTTCTTTGTAAAAATCTGTATTGCAGTAAACCCTAATTTTTCCGCTCTGTCAATGGCAGTTGAAACACCACCGGCTATTGAAACGTGAGCACCTAATAATTGTTTCATATGTTTTGGATAGATTTAATTTTCTTTTACTTTTACATTTTTATTAAACTAAAATTTTCTATTGTAACAAAATCCCTTTAGATTTCTCAAGCGCACTGTTTTCAATGCT
>CAZXJG010000029.1:0-14196 GCA_964640985.1 uncultured Melioribacteraceae bacterium
AAATATTAAATTATGATACGGAATTTTTATGGCATAAAGAAGAATCTATAAAGAACAGTGATGTAATTATTTTGCCGGGCGGTTTTTCTTATGGCGATTATTTAAGAACCGGTGCAATTGCACGCTTTTCTCCGATAATGAATTCGGTTATTAAATTTGCAGAAAAAGGCGGCATTGTTATTGGAATTTGTAATGGTTTTCAGGTACTTTTAGAATCGGGATTACTTCCGGGAATTATGGTCAAAAATAAAGACTTGAAATTTGTTTGTAAAGATGTTTATTTAAAAATTGAAAATAGGGAATCAATCTTTACTAAAAATATTAATAAAAGTATTATTAAACTCCCCATCGCCCATGGCGAAGGGAATTATTTTGCTGACGATAAAACAGTGAATGAATTGAAAAAAAATAATCAAATTGTATTTAAATATGTTTCTGCGGCGGGTAAGGAAAACGAAAGCGCTAATCCTAACGGTTCAAAAATGAATATTGCCGGTATAATCAATAAACAAGGTAATATTCTTGGAATGATGCCGCATCCCGAACGTGCCGTTAACCCTATTTTACGTAAAACGGATGGAACATTAATATTTAATACAATTGCTAATTATTTATTTAACCAATTAAAAATAGAGGTTTAAAAATGTTTGGAAATTTAGGCGCCCCAGAAGTTCTGTTGATAATTTTTGCTATCTTAATTCTCTTTGGTGCAAAAAGAATTCCAGAGCTTGCACGTGGACTTGGAAAAGGTATGAAAGAATTCAAGAAAGCCTTGCAAGATGTTCAAGAAGATATTAAGATGGATAGCACCGATGAAAAAACAGAATCCGATAAAGATAAAGAAGTAAAATCGTAATAAAAAGATTTCGCTAAAAAGTTTGATAGATTATATTAATTATTCTGAGAAAAGAAAACTACTTGAAAGCGGTGAGCTTTCGTTAGTTCAAAATGTAGAAACTTTCCTACAAAATATTGAGAAAGCAAAGCATTTAAATGCTTTTAATTTTGTATTTGATGATGCTGTTGAATCGGCAGGGAAAATTCAGAATAAAATTTCGAAGAAAACTGCAGGCAAATTAGCCGGAATGGTTATTGCAATAAAAGACATCATTGCAATTAAAGAGAAACCCCTAACTTGTTCATCAAAAATATTAAACAATTTTACATCCATTTATTCCGCCACCGCAATAGAAAAACTAATTAACGAAGACGCAATTATTATTGGTAAAACAAACTGTGATGAGTTTGCAATGGGTTCGTCTAATGAAAACTCTGCATTTGGACCTGTATTAAATCCTATTGACGAACAAAGAGTACCGGGCGGTTCAAGCGGAGGTTCGGCAGCGGCGGTTGCCGCTAAACTTTGTGATGCCGCACTCGGCAGCGATACCGGCGGATCAATCCGTCAGCCCGCCTGTTTTACAGGGGTATTTGGATTAAAGCCCACTTATGGACGTGTTTCCCGTTTTGGATTAACTGCTTTTGCATCATCATTTGATACAATTGGACCATTGGCAAATAACACTGAAGATATTGCTAAAATTCTTGAAGTAATTTCCGGTTGGGACCAGAAAGATTCAACTTCACAAAAATTGAATGATGAACAGAATCGGAATTTTATAAAGGATGATGTGAAATTTAAAATCGGTATCCCTAAAGAATATTTTACCGATGCTCTTAATTCCGAAGTAAATTTGCAAATTCAGGAAATAATTGAACAATTAAAAAAATCTAATTTTGCAATTAAAGAAATTTCTTTACCGCATACCGATTATAATATTGCAACATATTACATACTTATAACCGCCGAAGCATCATCTAATTTGTCCCGGTACGACGGCGCAGAATACGGCTATCGTTCCTCTGAAAGTTCTTCCCTTTCTAAAATGTACATTAACTCACGTTACGAGGGATTCGGTGATGAAGTAAAAAGAAGAATTATGCTGGGAACTTACGTGCTTTCTGCAGGGTACTACGATGCATATTACCGCAAAGCTCAAAAAGTAAGAAGATTAATCAAAGAAGATTTTGATAAAGCTTTTAATAAAGTTGATATTATTCTTACTCCAACTTCCCCGTTTACAGCTTTTAAATTGGGTGAAAAATTAGAAGACCCTTTGCAAATGTATTTAAGCGACATTTATACCACATCAACAAACCTTGCCGGAATTCCCGCAATAAATATACCTATTGGTAATAGTTCTAACGGTTTACCTATCGGAATGCAGTTAATATCAAATCATTTTGCCGAAGATAAAATTTTAAGTTTGAGTAATTATATTGAAAAATATTTCTTACAATAATTTTCAACTCTTCTGTATTTTTAAAACTCATTTTTCAACAAAGCCGGCTTCGAAAAAACAATTTTTTAATTAATTATAAAACACCGTCAGCGTTTTTTCCAACCTTTTCTATTATGCAAAACCAAAATAGAGATTCCCGGAATCTCTTCCATTGAGATGGCAAAGCCAAAATTAAGGGGACTTGTATCTCAGGGAATCCTGTTTAAAAACTTCGAAGTTAAACGAAATCTTTCCATACACAATGTTGGCAGATTGCCTAACTGACGGTAGGCATGCTTCTTTGCTACGCTTATTACAGGGACATAATTTTATTAAGTTCACATTTATTGTTGTGAACTTCGTTTTAATTCTTTAGGTCATAAAATTTCCGAGTAATTCTTCATCTTTTTTGTTAATTTTTAGTTTTGAATTATCCAGATTATACATAAAAAAAAGGTTATTAAAATGAGTATTCTATTGGACAAAAGAACTAAAGTAATAGTTCAAGGCATAACAGGAAGCGAAGGATCTTATCACACAACAAAGATGTTGGAATACGGAACAAAAGTTGTTGCAGGAGTAACCCCAGGCAAAGGCGGTACAAATTTTAACGATATTCCGGTATATAATACTGTAAAAGAAGCTGTTAAAGAACAAAAGCCGAATGCAACGGCAATTTTTGTCCCACCGCCATTTGCTGCAGATGCTATTTTAGAAGCTGCTGCCGCCGGTATAAAATTAATTGTTTGTATTACGGAAGGTATTCCGGCAAAGGAAATGGTTAAAGTATATAATTCAATTAAGGATAAAGATGTTCGTTTAATTGGACCTAACTGCCCCGGTATTATTTCACCTGGGAAAGCTAAAATCGGTATTATGCCCGGATTCATACATCGCAAAGGCAAAGTTGGAGTTATTTCACGAAGCGGAACCTTGACCTACGAAGCTGTTAAGCAATTATCAGATCTTAAAATCGGTCAATCTACATGTGTTGGTATTGGCGGCGATCCTATCATAGGTTCACAATTTATAGACATTATTAAATTGTTTAACGAAGACCCGAACACCGAAGGAATTGTAATGATAGGTGAAATAGGCGGAAACGCTGAAGAAGAGGCTGCAGCTTACATAAAAAAACACGTTAAAAAACCTGTTGTAGGTTTTATTGCCGGAAGAACTGCCCCTCCAGGAAGACGTATGGGACATGCCGGTGCAATTATTTCAGGTGGAAAAGGAACTGCAGCACATAAAATTAGCATTTTAAAAAAAGCCGGTGTCCACGTTGCTCAAAGTCCTGCAGAAATTGGTATTACAATGAAAAAAGCTTTGGATGAAATGAAAAACGCAAAACCGTCTAAAAAATAAATTTAATTATTCGTTACTATTTAGGGGTGAAATAGAATAACTTAATATTTAATAACTCACGTTACGCAAGTATGTTACTAAATTGCCCCGACATTTATGTCGGGGACATATTAACCTTAACTGTATGGGCTTTAGCCCCATTCTACATCTATTGATGTGGCTAATGCCAACAGATTTTTTCTTATTTATTCCACCCCCTTAGGGAAGAATCTTTTATCTAGATTCTTTCCTTTTTTTAATGTTTTTCGTGAGTCTTTATTTATGGTCAATTATAAAACAACATATCAAATCAAGGAGAATAAAATTGAATAATAGAACCTTAGCTATATTGAAACCTGACTGTGTAAGAAAAAATATTGTCGGTGAAGTGATTTCTAAAATAACAGGTGCCGGATTTAAAATTTTGGCTATGAAAATGGTTAAACTAAATAACGAAACTGCCGGAGGCTTTTACGAAATACATAAGGGGAAACCATTTTATAACGATTTATTAAAATTTATAACATCCGGTCCTTGTATTCCAATGGTTTTGGAAAAAGAAAATGCAGTAGAAGATTTTCGTAAATTAATTGGTGCTACAAATCCCGAAAATGCCGAAAAAGGAACCATCAGAAAATTGTATGCCGATAATATTGAACAGAACATTACTCACGGCTCAGATTCCAACGAAAACGCAGCAAAAGAAATTTCACATTTCTTTTCGAGAAAAGAATTATTAGAAAATTACGGATTGTAATAAAAATTGAAAGCTTGGAATAAAATATCTTCTACTTCAATTTATAAAAATAATTATTGGGAATATAGGCTCGACGAATTTGAAACCGGGTCGGGGGTTAAAAGCAAATACCATTATGTTCATACATTTGGTTCAACAATGATTATTCCGATTTCAGATTCCGGTAAAATAATTTTGGTTAAACAATATCGTTATCTAAATAATAAAGAAAGTATCGAATTTCCCTGCGGCTCAGTTTCGAAAGGACTTTCTAATATTGAAAATGCTAAAAAAGAATTAAGGGAAGAAACAGGTTTTTCTGCAAATAGACTTACTTCAATTGGAAAATTCAATCCTTATAATGGTGTAACAGATGAAATTTGTGAAATTTTCCTCGCCGAAGATTTATTTAAATCTCCACTGCCGAAAGATCCAACCGAAAATTTTGAACTTTTAATATTGGAACGGGAAAAAATTGAATTGATGATTGCTGAAAATAATATTTGGGATGGTATGACAATAGCATCGTGGGAATTATCGAAAAATTTTATTAATAAAAAATTGTTGCCGAAATGAAAAAACTTGTTTTTTTTATGCTTTATGCTTTTGCATCAATATTTGCAATAACTTATAGTATGAACCATGATTTTTCTACAGTTAGGAAGCAAGTTATGACCGGCGCCGATGTTTTAATTTCCGAAAAAATCGGATTAATAAAGGGGAAAACTGTCGGCATTATAACTAATAAAACAGGTGTTTTATCAAATGGAATGTTCCTTGTAGATACACTTTACAAAATTAAAAATGTAAAAGTAAAAGCTTTATTCAGTCCGGAACATGGAATACGGGGCAATGCCGCTAACGGCATTAAAGTAAGTAACAGCATTGACGCTAAAACCGGACTTCCGATTTATTCGCTTTATGGTAAAACGAAAAAACCCACTGCAGAAATGTTAAAAGGTATTGATATATTAATTTTCGATATTCAAGGTGTGGGTGCACGATTTTATACTTATATATCGACACTTTATTATGTTCTGAAAGCTGCTGCGGAAAATAATATTGAGGTAATTGTTTTAGACAGACCAAATCCAATTGGCGGGGAAAAAATTGACGGTCCTATAAGAGAGAAGAAATTTAAATCTTTTGTTGCCATAGCCCCTATCCCGATAAGGTACGCAATGACAATGGGTGAATTAGCGGAAATGTTCAACGAAAGCGGAATGTTGGGCAAGGGATTAAAAGCAAATTTAATTGTTATAAAAATGAAAAACTGGAAACGTGATGAATATTATGACAAAACCGGATTAAAATGGATAAAACCTTCTCCAAATATACCCAATTTAGAAACCGCTTTAGTTTACCCCGGTATATGTTTTCTTGAAGGGACAAATATTTCCGAAGGCAGAGGTACATTATCTCCTTTTTTAACAATCGGAGCTCCTTTTATTAAATCCGGTAAACTAATTACCGAGCTAAATAAATTAGGACATAACGGATTAAAAATATCACCGGTAAAATTTATTCCGCATAATATACCCGGTATGTCTGTGAACCCAAAATATAATAGGCAAGTGAGTTTCGGGATAAAATTAAATGTAATTAATAGAAATAAATTTAGACCTGTCCGGTTCGGAGTTAAATTGCTTTACGCAGTAAAAAAGTTATATCCAAAACACTTTAAATTTAGAGGGAATTGGCTCGATAAACTTTTTGGAGCAAGTTATTTAAGAATAATGCTGTCCGATAACAAAACACCTTCACAAATAATAAACAGATGGCAGAAGGAAACTGATAAATTTAAAAAAATGTCGAAACAATATTATTTATACAAATAAATTTTATCACGTTTTTATAATTAGTTTAAGTAAATCTATTTTAGTTCTATCGGAATGGAGTATTTCAAAGTTAAAATTATCTATATTTATTTTTTCACCTCGTTTTGGAATTTTACCGATTTTCACAGTTATAAACCCTGCAATAGTCTCATAGTCACCTTCAGGTAAGTTTAATTGATATTCTTCATTTAGATAATCAATTTCTACTTTTCCACTAACTACAAAAGTGTCGGCATCAATTTTTTTACAAACAAATTCATCAACATCATACTCATCTTGAATTTCCCCAAGCATTTCTTCAATAATATCTTCAACAGTAACCAAACCGGCAGTACCGCCAAATTCATCAACTACAATAGCAATGGAAATACTCTTAACCAAAAATTCGTTCAGCATATCCAAACTTTTTTTTGTTTCGGGCACAAAAATAATATTACGTGTAACATCGTGTAAATTTTGGGGCTTCTTGAACATATCGTATGCAAAAACAACGCCTTTAATATTATCTAAATTTTCAGAATAAACCGGTAATTTTGAATATCCTGATTCAACGAAAATTTTAATTACATCTTTAATGGGAGTACCGATTTCCACTCCATCTATTTCGGTACGAGGAGTCATAATTTCATATACCTTTTGATCTCCAAGTTCAAAAATATGTGTAATTACATCAGATTCTTCTTCACTGACAATTCCAACTTCCGAACTTTCTCTAATCAAGTTCTGCATATCATTTTTGTCGACCAGGCTAATAAAATTTTCTTCCTTTTGGTTCTGCATTTTAATCAACAACTCTGAAATTGATCCGGTAATTTTTACAAAGGGATAAAGCACTATCGATAATAATTTTATCGGAACAGCAGTAAAAAGCACAAAACGATCAGCATACTCCCGTGCTAAATATTTAGGAATTAGCTCTCCAAAAAATAAGATAAGAAGTGTGGAAATTATTAATATAACAAAATCACTAAACTGAAAAAACTTAAAAAGGATGATTGTAATTATAGAAGCAAATGCAATATTAACAATATTATTTGCAATTAAAATAGTTGGGAAAAATACATTTTTATTTTTAATAAAATACATCACTTGTAAAGCCGCATATTTCCCTTTCCGTGCTCTAACTTCAATTTTCAATTTATTAGCAACGACAAAAGCTAATTCGGATGAAGCAAAAAACGCGCTTAAAAGTAGAAGTACAATAAGAATAATTATTTGAAACGATGCATCCATATTAATATACTTTCTTAATTGTAATACCTTCAAATTTATAATCAAATCGATTTAAACCTTCATAAAAAATAAATTCCAAATTCACTTTTTTATTTAAGTCCAAATCTTTTGTTAACAATAAGCCTCTAAGGGTTGAATAAATCATTACTTCATTATTTTTAGAACTTAGTTTTTTATCTATCTGTATAAACGGAATAATTTTATAAATGAGTTTTTTAGATTGATATAGTTTTATGAATTTAAGCTTAACAAGTTTCAAATCATATTTAATACTATTTAAAATTTCCAATCTACCCGAAATATGAAACCGACGCTGCCGACCAGGCATCAAATCAACCCAACAATCACTATCGATAACTTTTAAGTTCATTGTCGGTGTATATATTTGAATTTCTTTTTTCTCGGTCTGTTTTTCCCTATCGGTTTTTATTGAAGAACATTGAACAAACAGTAACGTTAAAACCATAAAAAAAACGATATGGGTTATTATACTTTTCTTCATAATTAATAAATTATTACGACTATTGTAAAAAGATACAACAAAATATTCAACATCATAGGAAAATCTTTCAAAAGAATCTCCACTGTATTTTCACCTTTATTTCTTTCATATATCAAAAACATATAACGGAAAACACCAAACACAACAAAAACCGTTGTATAAATTAAGCTTTCCGTATGGAAAATATCAATTGTTCTTGACGAAACCGTATATAAAGCATAACAAATAATAACGCCTGCGGCAGTTATAGAAGCAATTTGTTTAGCAAAATCTAATGAATATTCTTCCAAAACTTTTCGTGTATCAGCTTCTTTTTTAGTGATTGCAAGTTCGGAATATCTCTTCATAATAGCGAGAAACAAAGAAATAAAAAGAGTTGTAAGAATTAGCCAGCTCGAAACATAAACGGAAATCACATACGCACCGCCAATTACCCGCAGCATAAATCCGCCGGCAATACAGAGTAAATCTAAAATTACAATTTTTTTTAAGATAATAGTGTAAAAGAAATTTAAAATTAAATATCCTAAAAGAACATAATTAAATTTTGCAGGAAATAATTTGTAGGTCGGTAATATAATAATAACGAGAATTACTATTATGATAATTGCTTGCTTAACGGTAACAGACCCATTTGCAAGAGGTCTTAATTTTTTTTTAGGGTGTTTCCGATCTTGTTCAATATCAATAATATCATTAAAAATATAAACGATACTGGATACAAAACTAAATACGATAAAACCTAAAAATACTTTTTCAAACGAATCGAAATGGAATAAATTTTTAGAAAATATTAAAGGGATAAACACAAATAAATTTTTGACCCAGTCCGAAATTCGAAAAAGTTTAATATAATTTCTCAGCATCAGAAAATAACATTTTCTTGATAAATACCAAATTCTTCTTTAAGAACACCAACCATTTCACCTAAGGTAACGTAATTTTCCGCTGCTTGAACAAAAATAGGCATCAAATTGGAGCCATTACCGGCAGCTTTCTTAATTGCAACTAAGCTATCGTGAACTTTTTTCTCATCCCTTTTTTTACGAAGAGCTTTAATTCTTTTAATTTGTTTTTCTTCTACTCCTTCGGAAATTTGGAGGATCGGTATTTCGATTTTTTCATTTTCTTCAACAAATTCATTTACACCAACAACAAATTTTTCTTTATTTTCAAGTTCTTTTTGGTAACGATAGGCAGCATCAGCAATTCCTTTTTGGAAATAACCCGTTTCAATTGCGTTAATTACACCACCGAGAGAATCAATTTCATCGAATATTTTATTTGCTTGTTCTTCCATTTTGTTAGTTAAAGCCTCCACATAATAGCTGCCGCCAAGCGGGTCAATAGTATTAATTACTCCGGTTTCATAAGCAAGAAGCTGTTGAGTACGCAAAGCAATTTTAACAGCCTTTTCACTTGGTAATGCAAGTGTTTCGTCCATAGAATTCGTATGTAGAGATTGAGTGCCGCCTAATACGGCAGCTAAAGCCTGGAAAGCGGTTCTTACAATATTATTTTCCGGCTGTTGCGCAGTAAGTGTACACCCTGCAGTTTGTGTATGAAACCTCATCCACCACGAGCGTGGATTTTTGGCTTTATATTTTCCTTTCATTCTTTTTGCATAAATTCTACGCGCAGCTCTGAATTTAGCTATTTCTTCAAAAAAATCGAGATGTGAATTAAAAAAGTATGATATTCTCGGTGCAAAAGTATCTATATCCATACCTCTTTCTAAACAGCTTTCTATATAAGCGAATCCATCGGCAAGTGTAAATGCCAATTCTTGAATTGCCGTTGAACCGGCTTCGCGGATATGATAACCACTTACCGAAACAGGGTTGAACTGTGGCACTTCACTTGCACTATATTCTATCATATCGGTAATTATACGCATTGACGGTTTAGGCGGAAATATAAATTCTTTCTGAGCAATGTATTCTTTCAAAATATCATTTTGCAGTGTACCTCTTAATTTATTAAAAGGCACTCCCTGTTTTTTGGCTACTGCGAGATAAAAAGCATATACCATTGCTGCAGGAGAATTTATTGTCATAGATGTTGAAACTTGTTCTAACGGTATGCCGTCAAAAAGCACTTCCATATCGGCAAGTGAAGAAATTGCAACACCGCAAACACCTACTTCACCTTTACTGAAACTATCATCCGAATCATATCCCATTAGTGTTGGAAGGTCAAATGCAACGGAAAGTCCCGTTTGACCGTTTTTCAATAAATATTTAAATCTTTCGTTTGTATCTTCCGGCGTACCGAATCCGGCAAACTGCCGCATTGTCCAAACTTTACCTCTATAACCGTTTGCATGAATTCCTCTTGTAAACGGATATTCCCCGGGAAAATTCAAGTCTTTCAGGTAATCGGTATTTTCTATATCGTCGGGTGCGTAAAGTACATTTATGTCTTCGCCGGAGACAGATGTAAATTTCATTCCGGTTGTTTTAGCTTTGCTAATCTTATCTAAATATTTCTCTTTTGCTTTTTTAATTTCAATATTTTTCATTTTTGAACCTTTTGTTATTGCAACATATTAAGGGGGTGGAATAGAATAACTTGTATATAATACAAGAATAAATAACTGTTATTTAGGAGTTGTAATTCGATAACTTATTTTATTCCACCCCCTAACACAAAAACTCTATTTTAATTTTAGATTTTCATTGAGTATAAACCTTAATAAAACATGTTCATCAAATCAAGTTCGTCCGAATCTTTTATCAAGTTCTTCGAGAGGTATTTTGATAACAATCGGTCTTCCGTGGGGACAAACATACGGCATTGAAGTAGCAAAAAGCTGGTCGACCAAAAGTCTCATTTCATGCTCGCTAATTTTATCGCCGGCTTTGATGGCAGCTTTACACGAATAGGACTTTGCAATATTATCTTTTACATCAAGCCCTTTTTGACGCTGATTTTTTCGATATTCATTTAAAATATCCAAAAGAGTATTTACTTCCAAACCTACCTTAACATCCGGCGGGACACCATTAATAACAATAGTATTTTTATTAAGAAACTTTATTTCAAAACCCAAATTGTTCAGATGATTTTCTAATTCTTTTAATAATTCATAATCTGCAGGATCAACCTGCACTTTCTGCGAAAACAAAAGCTGTTGTGAAAAAGGCATATTACTTGACATTGATTTAAGCGCTTTTTCATACAATATCCTTTCATGAGCCACATGTTGATCAATAATCATTAAACCGCTTTTTATTTGAGAGAGAATATATTTATTATGAAGTAAAACTATGAAACTTGAATTGGAACCTTTATGTGTGGTTTCCTCAGTCGACATTGTGCTGTGATATACTTCTTTGGAATAATTCCCATCAAATGGATGAGTTAAATTTGACGGAGAAGAAGTACTTTTTATTTCTTTATTCATCGAACCGAATAACAAATCGATTTCATCTTCACTAAAAACCGATTTACGGTCGAAGTTACCGTGAACATTATTCAAATTAGGTCTATCGCTGAAATCATTTTTCCCTGTTTTGTTGAAAGAATTAAATCTCAGTCGTTCTTTGTTTTCTACCGAAGTATCGAATGTCATAGATGGCACATGATCATAATGCCCTAAGCTTTTTTTAACAACAGCGCGAATAAACGAATAAATATCTTTTTCGTCATCAAACTTTACTTCAAGCTTAGCAGGATGAACATTAACATCTATTTTTTTAGGATCTATTGTCAACATTAATACAAAAAACGGATAATCACCTTTAGCCAAAATGTTTTCATAAGCGGAAAAAACAGCATGATTTACCGTTCTGCTTATTACATATCTGTTATTAATATAGAGATACTGCACACCCTTATTATTCATAACAAATGTAGGTTTAGCAACAAAACCTTTAACCGATATATAATCCGTTATCTCTTTTACTTCAATTACGGCATCAAGAATATTATCGGCAAAAATTGCTTTCATTCTATCTTCAAATTCACCGCTGTCAAAATCAAAAATCAGGTCATCATCATTCCACATTTTAAAATGAATTTTTGAATTACACAATGCAATCTTTTTGAAAGTTTCAATAATATGCTTCAACTCTGTAGCATTGCTTTTAAGGAAATGCCTGCGTGCCGGAGTATTGAAAAAAAGATTTTTTACAGCAATTGATGTACCCTTAGCAAAAGAACCTTTTTCTAATTTAATTTGACCGTCTTCGGCAATGCGTATTAATGTCCCTATTTCATCTTCTTTCCTTTCGGTCTTTAATTCAAAGATGCTCACTGCGGCAATTGAACTTAAAGCTTCGCCCCGAAAGCCATAAGTCTGAAGCCGGTTAAGGTCATCAAATGTATCTATTTTACTTGTTGCATGACGTTCAAGGCAAATTAATGCATCTTCTTTATTCATACCCGTACCATCGTCAACAACTTGAATAAGAACTTTTCCAGCCCGTCTAACAAAAAGTTCAATATTCTTTGCTTCCGCATCAATGGAATTTTCCAATAATTCTTTTACCACAGATTCGGGACGCTGCACAACCTCACCTGCAGCAATTTTATTGGCAATGTTATCAGGTAATATTTTAATTTTCTTTAACATAATCAGCAATTAAATAAGTATAATTTAATTTATTAAAATACAAAATTATCGCCTTACTTTTTTCTTACAAATTTTTGCACGGTAAATTCATTATATGAAATTTCTTCAACCAATTGCCATTGAAGAGAATTAATTTCCGGGAAAAACGTATCGCCTTGAATTTTAAAATTCATTCTGGTAATGAGTAATACATCGGCAATATTTATAGCAATTTTATATATTTTTTCGCCGCCGATAAAAAACACTTTTTCATAATGATGAGTTTCGCAAAAATCAATTGCATCTTTTAAATTATAAAACTTTTTAATACCTTCAATATCATTGCCGAAATCTATATTTCTCGTAATAACAATATTTACTCTTCCTTTTAACGGTTTGCCAATCGATTCAAATGTTTTTCTTCCCATGATTATCGGGTAACCCATCGTAGTGCGTTTAAAATGTTGTAATTCTTCACGGGAATGCCAGGGTATACTGTCGTTTTTCCCGATTACATTATTTTGTGAAACTGCGGCAATTATTATTTTATCCATCATCATACTGCAACTTCAAATTTTATTCTTGGGTGATGTTGATAATTAATTAATTCAAAATCCTCAAATCGTAGTTTATCTATCGGTTTTTTTGCTATTTTCAATTGAGGCAGCGGTAAAGGTTTTCGCCTTATTTGTTCTTTTAACCCTTCGAGATGATCATATTTTTCAGTCCCGGTTCCTTTATCACCCACATAAATATGAGCATCAATAATGGTATGAGCAAAATATCCCAAAGCCAAATTGGTTTCTTGGGCAATAATTTGTGTCAAAAGCGCATAAGCGGCCAGGTTAAATGGAATTCCGAGTGCAATATCGCCGGAGCGCTGCGTAAGATGGCAATTAAGCTTACCATTATTCACATTAAATGCAAAAGTATAATGGCAAGGCGGAAGTTTACTATGGAGCGCATTACCAGGTTCCCAAGCGGTAACTATAAGTCTTCGGCTATTAGGATTTCTTCTTATTTCATTAATGACATAGCCTATTTGATCAACTTCGGTTACTTTCCAATTACCGTTTTTATCTTTTTGTGCACTCGGGAAATGCCGCCAATAATATCCGTATGCGGTTTCGAGGTTTCCGTTTTCATCTGCCCAAGCATCCCATATTTTTGTATGTTTTCTTAAATTTCTTATATGATTTTCACCCGATAAATACCACAGAACTTCGTAAAGCATCGAATTCCAAAGCATTTTTTTTGTAGTTAACAGAGGATAACCTTTTGATAGGTCTACTTTATAAAAAGCCCCAAAGTAAGATATCGTATCTACTCCGGTTCTCGTAGATTTACGAGTTCCCTCTTTCATAACCAATTTAACTAAATCAAGATATTCTTTCATAATTTTAACAACTCAAATTTATAACAAATAATTATTTAATTTAATCAACTTATTTATTAAACAAAAAATATTCAGAAATTTCTTTACATGCTAAATTAATTCCTGTTTTATAATTTCCAATCGATTCTTCCACCGTATTAAAATAAAGGTAATTTTTTAACGAAGTTACAATTTGACGTGCAATTTCGGGAGAATATGCACATTCTTTAAAACTATTCGGTACAATTAAAACATTCATCTAACAATTTCATTAAATGCCTTAACTAAATCTTTTTTTGTGTCCAAAAGATCTTGCGATATAACTTTTACT
>CAZXJG010000029.1:14296-24733 GCA_964640985.1 uncultured Melioribacteraceae bacterium
GTTTTATGCTTAAATGATTTAATATAATTAGAACGCCAAGGTGACCAAAGTTTTTCCATTAGAACCTCAATAATAAAAACGGGAGCAATCAAAACCCCCGTTTAAATCTTTCAAATAAAGATAATAAAATTTCCAAATTGTAAATATCTATTTATATAGTAGATTTTTTATAATCTTCTTCTTTCGATTTTTTATAATCTTCAATTACCTTGTCTACTATTTCCCTTGGAATTTCTTCATAATGAGAAAAACTGCGGGTATGCGTTCCCCTACCGGAAGTTAAACTGCGAAGAAGTGTTGAATATTTATAAAGTTCGGCAAGAGGAACCTTTGCTTTAATTATTTGAAAATGCCCATCGGAATCCATACCGGAAATTTTTCCTCTGCGTGATGAAATATCACCCATTACATCACCCATAAATTCATCAGGTACCTTTACCGTAATATCATATATTGGTTCTAATATTATAGGTTTTGCTTCAAGAAATCCTTTTTTGAAAGCTTGCGATGCGGCAATTTTAAATGATACCTCATCGGAATCGACCGAGTGAAAAGTACCGTCAAATAACGTAACTTTAACATCAACTACTTTAGAACCGGTTAATATCCCTTTCGACAATATTTCTTTGAGTCCTTTTTCTACAGCGGGAATAAATCTTCCCGGCACCACACCTCCGACAATAGCGTTAACGAATTCATACCCGGCACCGCGCGGTAAAGGTTCAAGTTTCAAATGAACATGACCATATTGTCCCCTTCCGCCCGATTGTTTCTTATGCTTGTATTCGGCATCTTCGCAAACGCTTTTTATCGTTTCCCTATAAGGTATTTTCGGCTCGACAATATCAACATCAACATTATATCTATCTTTAAGTAACTTAACGGCAAGCTGAAGTTGAAGTTCACCTTGTCCCGAAACTATCGTTTGTCCTAATTCCGGATCAAATTGCACCATTAATGTCGGGTCTTCTTCATGTACGGTATGCAGACCGGAAGATATTTTATCCTCATCACCTTTCGCTTTCGGCTTAATTGCGCCTCTAATAACAGGCGTTGGGAAATTGATAGGACTGATTACAACGGGAAACTCTTTTGAAGACAATGTGTCCCCCGTATGCGTATCTTTTAATTTAACAACAGCACCGATATCACCGGCATTCAATTTCATTATTTCTTTTCTGTTTTTTCCGTTTAATATAAATAATTGTCCTAATCTTTCCGTTTTATTTTTAGTTGTGTTCAATAAATCCAAGCCGGGAGATAAGCTTCCCGAATATACCTTGAATATGGATAGTTCACCTACGTGAGCTTCCGATAAAGATTTGAACACCAGCAAAGCCTGTTCTCTGCTTTCATCACATATAATTTGAACTTCTTCGTCTTTATCCATAAACTTACCAACAGGTGCCTCTCTATCTTTAGGAGAAGGGAAAAAATCGTCGGCAAAATCCAAAAAGCTATTCAATCCAACCGCTTTTGAAGCAGAAACGGCAAAAACCGGAACTATCGTACCGTTTATAATAGCGGATTTCAATCCTCTTTTCAAATCTTCATCATTTAATGTTCCTTCATCAAAAAATTTATTAAGAAGTTCTTCGTCTGATTCCGCTATTTTTTCAATCAACTCTTCTTTTAACGATTCGGCTTCTTTTTTCAAGTTATCGGGTATTTCTTCTATTTTTACGTTTTTCGAACCGGCTTCACCATAGGTTAACATTTTCATTTTAATCAAATCAATAACAGATTTAAAATTTAAACCTTCACTAACCGGAAATGAAATAACGGCAGCATCAGGACTTAAACTTTTTTTTACAGCTTGAAATGTTTCTTTAAATTTAGAATGTTCGTTGTCAATTTTATTTATGAGAATTGCACCCGGAAGATTAAAATTTTTCACATAATCCCAAGTTGTTTCAGTTCCAACTTCAATCCCTTCGGCACTTTTAATAACGGCAACAGCAACATCAACCACATGTAAACTGCTAATTACCTGCCCACTAAAATCAGAATATCCAGGTGTATCTATGATATTTATTTTTGTATCATTCCATTCAACATAAAGGGGTGTTAAAGAAATTGATATTTTTCTTTGAATTTCATTTAATTTAAAATCGGAAATTGTATTCCCTTCATCAATTGAACCAATTCTGTTTGTTTCTCCGGCTGTAAATAACAAAACTTCTGAAATTGAAGTTTTACCACTGCCGCCATGACCAATAAAGGCAATATTCCTAATTGAATTAGCATTATAATCTTTCAATATTCCTCCATCAATAAATTAGCAAATCTTTATTTTTTTCTTAATCTCGAAATAAAAGCAGAAATTCCTTTCGATATGGCAGAAAGATTTCTGATAAATGTATTTATACGAATTTGAGGATCATTACTCCCGCTGACAGGGGAAACAAAACTCGAAAGTATTTTTTTAAGGGAATTTATTGTATGAGTGAAATTTTTTATTTTTTCTTCAGCAGAAGAAGAAACTTCAGCAGCTTTATCGGTTATTTTTTGAAGATTATCTAAAATCGGGAAAAGTTTATTTTTTATATCTTCAACATCGCGCCGAAAAAGGCTAATATTTCTATTAACCTTTATCAGCGTGAAAATCAAATACACACATAGTAAAGATGCCGCAGCGATTAAAATAACGAGTAAAATATCGATAATCATATTACACTATTTATTTTCTTTTTCTGATTTATAAGTATCAATACCGGCTTTAATAGCACTTTTTAACTTTGTGCTTTCTTTTTCAATCTTTTTCTTGCTTCCTTCAACATAATCACCGGTTTTGCTTTTGGCATCTTCCAATATTTTTTCCGCTTCCTTCAAAAGAGCATCAACTTTAACTTTTGCATCTTCAATAAGTGTTTCCGATTTCTTTTTGCCGTCATTAATTAGTGCATTAGCTTTATCTTTGGCTTTTTCTATATAATCTTCGGTACCGCCGAAAAAATCGTCCGATTTATTCTTTAGATCATTTCGAATTTCCTTACCTGTTTTCGGTGCAAAAAGAAGTGATACTACAGCCCCAACAATTGAACCGGTTAAGAAACCGACTATAAGCCCTTTTCCTAATCCATTATCTTCACTCATAATTTCCTCCCTTATTTAATAATCAATATTAATATGTACAAAATAAAAGTTTCTGTAATATTAATTTACATAATTTTTTAGTCGTCAAAAAATTATTTCATATTTTTTGCTATTTCGGCGGCAAATTCAGAACATTTAACTTTTTTAGCTCCCTTTAATTGCCGGGCAAAATCGTATGTAACCACTTTCGATTTAATTGTTCTCGTTATAGCTTTTTCTACAATGGAAGCAGCTTTATCCCAACCTAAATATTTCAGCATCATCACACCGGATAAAATTAGTGAACCGGGATTAACTTTATCCATTCCCTTGTATTTAGGAGCCGTACCATGTGTAGCTTCGAACAATGCGAGATAATAACCTATATTTGCTCCCGGTGCAATTCCTAATCCGCCAATTTGAGCTGCACATGCATCCGACAAATAATCGCCGTTCAAATTAGGTGTAGCAAGTATATCATATTCTTTTGGACGCAGAAGAACTTGTTGAAATATACTATCGGCAATTCTGTCTTTTATTAAAATTTTACCTTCAGGCATTTTACCATCATATTTCGACCATAATTCATCTTCGGTAATAACTTGATCGGGGAAATATTTTTTTGCGGCTTTATAACCCCAATCTCTGAAAGCTCCTTCGGTGAACTTCATAATATTCCCTTTATGCACAAGCGTAACACTACTCTTTTTATATTGGATAGCATATTCAATTGCTTTTTTAACTAAACGTGCCGAGCCGAATTCACTCATAGGTTTAATCCCGATACCGGAATTTTCGCGTACATTTTTTTTCATTTCAACATTTAAAATTTCAATTAGTCTTTTAGCTGCTTTCGTTCTTGCCTTAAATTCCACACCGGCGTAAACATCCTCGGTATTTTCTCTGAATATAACAACATCCAAATCTTGCGGACGCTTAACCGGACTTGGTGTTCCGGTATAATATTTAACAGGGCGTACACATGCAAAAAGATCTAATTTTTGTCTCAAAGAAACATTCAAACTACGAATACCGCCGCCTATCGGAGTTGTCAACGGTCCCTTTATAGCAACAATATATTCTTTAATTGCATCAACGGTTTCTTTTGGAAGCCACTGATTTTTCCCATATTTTTTTACAGCTTTATCACCAGCAAAAATTTCCATCCAAACAATTTTTTTCTTCCCTTTATATGCCACTTCAACTGCACTATCAAGAACTAATTTAGTAGCTCTCCAAATATCCGGTCCAATTCCATCCCCTTCAATAAAAGGGATTATCGGATTATCAGATACTATTATTTGATCATTTTCAACTTTAATTTTTTCGCCTTTTGCAGGCACTTTAATGTTCTTATACTTTGCCATAAGATTCTCCTGATAAATTATTTTTTTCTAATGTGATTTTACCATATTTTTTTTGATAAAAACTAACGGCAATTATTCCAACTAATACTGCAAACCATAAAGTAACGGCACGTATTAAAAACGTAGCAGCTACTGCAATATCTTTTGGATAGCCGCGGTCAATTATCAAAAAAGTCAAAGACCCGTCGGTTACACCTATACCGGCGGGAAGCATCGTAATTGCGCCGACAATTGTTGAAAAAGCATAAACAAATGTTGACCATAAAATAGAAATATTAATACCTAAATTAATGAGAATAATATAAAATCCAAAACATTCAAAAAACCATGCAACAAAACTAACAATAAGCATCTTAATTAAAGGGATAGGTTTAAGCATTTTATAAGAAGATTCGTATGCTGTTTTAATATGCGAAAAATATTTGTGTACAAACGTTACCCTTTCTAATTTCGATAAAATCCAAAGTGATAGTTTTCTATTACTGATTGTAACTGTAAGTAAAACGAAAAACAGTGCGGTTCCAATTATAATTACCTTATCATGTCCAAATATAAAAACTCCGATAGATGCTAAAATTAACAATGAAATAGAATCGGTAACTCTTTCAATAAAAATAATTGGAGCTGTTTTACTTATCGGTTCATTTTTTACCTGTCTTACCAAATACGATTTTATTAATTCTCCAATTTTACCGGGGGTTACGCTCATTAATAAACCGGACATGAAAATTGTAAAAGAATCTTTTTTTGAAATTTTAACATTCAGCAAACCTAAATAGTAATCCCATTTAACAAACCGGGAAATATAATTTAAAAAAGAAAGCGATAACAAAAGCGGTATTAACTTCCAATTAAATTTAGCAAATGCACCGATAACCGAATCGAAATTTGCATATATAGTAAGAGCAAGATAAAATAAAACCGAAATTGTTAATGCAATTAAAATATTCTTTTTAACTTTTTTGAGCAAATTAGATTATCCCTTCTAATGCCGTATAAACATCCGAAAGCGGAAGCCCGACAACATTGTAATAACAACCATTAATATTTTTCACAAATACCGCTCCAAAATCGTCTTGAATTCCATAAGCCCCTGCTTTATCTAAAGGACTGCCTTGTTTTACATATTCACGAATTTCTTCCGTACTAAGTGCTCTGAAGGTAACGGCACTTCTTCTATAATCAACAACCGTTTTACCGGTCTGCAGATTGCACAGTGCAAAACCGGTATAAACAAAGTGAGTTTTTCCGCTTAACATTTTTAATATTTTTTCTGCATCCTTTTTGTTTTTCGGCTTACCGATAATTTGTTTTCGCAGCACAACAATTGTATCTGCGGTAATAATAATTCCGTTGTTAATTTTTTCTTTGGATAGTTTTAATTTTTCTAAAGCTAATCTTTTAACAATTTTTATCGGATTTTCACCATCATAAATTTTTTCGTTTAAATTGACAGTCAAAATGGAAAATTTTAAGCCTATCTGTTCCAACAGAATTTTCCTTCTTGGCGAAGCTGATGCCAAATAAATAGGTAAATTTGTTTTAATCATAAAAAAATAAAATTATAGATGAGATAAAAAAAGAGAAGAATTGAATTTGAAACATTATGCTTATCTGAATAAAGCTTTAATACTTCCCCACGTTCTTTTAACACTTGAAATATTAAGTGAAACAGATACTTTAGGGGAATAGAAACTGTTTCCGTCGGTATCCACAATTTTTAATCTATAAATAAAAAAAGCATTTGTTATTTTATAAGCAGATTCATCTCTGTAAGTATACAATGAATTATCCCCTTTTGGATTTACTTTAGCTAAATCAATAAATTTACTATTCAGGGTTTTTCTTTGAACAATGAATTCTTTCAAACCGGTTTCTTGTGTGGTTTGCCATTCCAATACTATATCGCCGCCTTCACTTTTTGCATTAAAAAACGACAGTACCGCACCCGCAAATATTAAGCTAATTTGCCCTAAAAGTATTATTAATATTATTTTAGAAATCATTTTTTTCATCGTCTTAAAATATATTTTTATTCGCATTAAGAGTCAAGTTAAAGATCTATTTTTCTAATTTTAATTAGAAAAAAATAACTTAAAAATATTATGAAAAATTTTTTAATTTACCAAAAATTTCTCATTATTCATTCAAATACATGAAACCATTTTCAAGATTGTCAAAACAACTCGCCACATTTCTCGTAACAATTGTTGCAAAATATCCTCCGGAAGAAGAATAATCCCAACCTTTCAACCTCGTTGATTCAATACGATATTTATTTTTAAATGACGCAGCTTCATTCACCTTTCACAATTTCGATTTCTTCAGGGGTGAGTGCGTAGAGTTTATAAACAAGGTGGTTAATTTTTTTTCTATCAAATGTTTTTCCAACTATAATTTTAAGCAGCCATTGTTAATAAATTATTCAGTTGATTCCTTATATCATGTTTCCTCCATCTGAAAAATATTTTAGTATAAATATTTCTGTTTTCCAGCGTATATAAAAACCTAACCGCACATTACTGATTGTTACCGGAATTACCTCTGAAATTCGCTATCCAACTCATTATAATACTTCTGTATCCAAAGCGCATAATGATAAATACTGATTTTTGAGCGAACAAAATCATCATAATACTCTTTTGCTCGTTTTTTATCGTTCAGGAAAAGGGCATATCTGGCTACACGTACAATATACTCGTTTGAGACCGGATATCGTTGAAATTTTTCTAAATCTCTACATGCATTATCCAGGTGTTTTTGCATGTTCTTTCGCAAGTAATCTATGACAGCAATATCCCGGATTTCTTGCGTTACCCACATGCATTCGTCGGCAATATTCAAATCTGCTTCAATGGCTAACAGAGGATTTCCATGCTGAAGTTGTATATCCTTGATATTGCGCAAATGTTCAAACATAGCTTCATAAAAGTCTATTAAACTTATTTGCGGTTCATCCGCTCTTTGAATTTTGCGCAAAAATGTCCTCTCTTTTTCCCAGAAGCAACGTTCATCAACACAATAATCCGGCAAATCGGTAAGATAGCGCTCTATGTCTTCTTTAGATCGTCCCATGAAATCCAGTAGTTGTGAGAATATATCTACAAACGGTCCCAAATTGTTTGTTTTAGCAAGATCACGCAAAATATTATAAACTTCCTTAAGCGCAAGGTAACGAACAGGAAATTCTAATTTCAAATATTCCGGTAGATAATGCATCAACCAAAACAGTTTTTCATCCCATCCACATTGACTATTCCACCTAATCCTAAGTTCGCTAATTTCAAATATAAGTTGTTCCTGCAAAGAAATCTTCGGCAAAATTTCAATTCTTCCCCGGGTTAATGCATCTAAAAGAAGTGCTTTATTTTTTGTCTGTCTTGCATATTCAAGCTTATAGTTGTTAAACCTGAGTAGATCATCAATATTGCCTTTGTCAATAAGATTGGAATATTCGTTCAAAAATGAAGCAGCTTTTTTATTGTCACCACGAAATAAATAAGTATAAATTATGTTCGGGTAAGCAACATGGATGAGAGCCTTTTCTTTAAAATGAACGGCGAGTTCTGCTGATTTGCGGTAATAGTGAGAAGTATCGGTAGCATTGCCAAGCATTTTTGCCATCCGTCCAAGATTATTATAGATCTTTGCCAATTGAATACTTTTAGCATTGCTGTGCTCCCCCACGGCTGACAATAAACTCTGCCTTGCTTTTTCAAATTCACCTGCTCTTTCATCAAATAAAGACTGCAAGTATAGGACTTCATAGTATTTATCTTGGCTAATCTTCTGTTTTGTTCGTTCAAAAATAGATTTTGCTCTATTCGTATCTCCGAGCAATAAAAGAACAAGGACTTGTTTCAATATGATATTGTTCTTTTCCTTATTAAACAGAGGAAGACTCAAAAGATCGGAATATATTTCGTAGGCAGTATTTAATTTCTGTTGCTCTTGTACCATAAGTTTTTGGGCCCAAAGTAAATCCCATTTTATTTTAGCTGGTATGCTTCTAATATAAAAAGGTCTTTGGGAAAATCGTTGCTCGGCTTCCGTATATCTGCCTTCCCGAATAAGATTTCCCAGATGAGAAAGAGCTAAGGTTTCATGGTAGACCGGTCCTGTCGCAGTATAGCATACGACAAAAGTATAAATTGTCCATGGAACAAGGAGAAGAGCGACTATCCATCCCGAGAAGAAATTCAAGAAATAGAACGTTAAAATTATGCAGAATAGAAATACCGATAGCAAGATAAAGTTTCGATATCGCTTATGCCGATATTTTGGATAACGCCACCAAAAAGTTGCAAGTAAAGAAAAAATTATTCCCCATAATAAGAAGATGTCACGGCTCTGGATTGCTTTTAATAGTTCGGTCATTTATTTACACTCTCTTCCACTATATCAATTTCCTCCTCTGTCAAGCTGTAAAGCTGGTACACCATCCGGTCAATCTCCCTCATCAACGCTTGGACTTGCGTCTGTTTTTGTGGATTTTGCAGGTAATCCTCGTTTTTGGTGATGACAAGAATTTGATCAACTAAATGGATGAAAGGTTTTTGTTGCTCTGAAGAGATTTCTTGAATAGGTATTTCTGAAAGAGGTTTGTAATATAATTCTAATATTTCACCCTTTCTTTTTCCTTTGTTGTATAACCAAAAATATAGTAATTTTGAATTCAATAATCCTACTAAAAATTTTAGAGCATATTGGTTATCCTTTTTTGTAATAAAGAATACATCCCTACTGGAATATACACTCTTTGTAGAATATCCAAAAATATTTCTTTTATTTCGATAAGGTATCAAAATTTTTTCATTTGATTCAAATATTGCCTGATCACGGGGTCTATGTAAAGCATACCAAGGATAGCTTTCTCCATATCTTTGAGTCTGGTCGACAAGAATTTTTTTAAATCTCTCCAAATGTTTTTCTAAATTGGGACAATCCTTAATATCATCTTCCCACCTAATATAAATAAGCTTATCTTTTGAAAAAGTTATTCTATATGGGAATATATCAGAATTTTTAATAAAATCTTTTAAGAACAATTTTTCCTTATTATTTAATCCAATTGATTTTAACTCGTGGTCATTTATAATAAAAACACCATCCCCATATTCAAAATCTCCATTAAACATTTCTAAATGTTTTTTTGTTATCCTGCTAATGGTAATATCACATCCAGAATTAATATTACTTACTTCTACTAATTTTTTTGGAGAACCTTTAATTTTATTTAAGACTACATTAATTGGATTGTTTGAATCTGTTTCTACGCCATTGATTCTAATGTAGTTATAACTACCCTCAAATAGATCTTTTTGCTTAATGTTATAATAATCTGTTTCTTCATCTTGCCAAGTTAATATTCTATTTAATATATCAGGACTAACAACACCAACTCTTTTTGTAATGCAAGTTTCAGCTAAATTGTTAGATATTCTTTTTTCTAGAATTGTAATAATATTATTTTGCCCTTTAGCTGAATCAAAAATTTTTAATTCATTAAAATTAATTAATTTTTTAATTACTGTTCTATTTTTAAAATCAAAACGAAGGTTTTTTGCTCCTGTCGCGGTTATGTAATAATTAGTAGTAATAAAAGAGATTGAGGATGATAATCTTCCAATATCAATACCCTTGTGAAAAAAGAAGTAAAATATATCCATTTTTGCGTTATAATATTTTCTACCAAACTCGCTATCAGCTATTAGTCTAAATATCTCCTTATGCCCTTTCTCTCCAACATACGGTGGATTAGCAATCACCACATCAAATCCACCTTTTTCGTGAAACACTTCCGAAAAATACACCTCAAAATCAAACTCCTTGTGTCCGTTGGTTATTTTACTTATAAGTTTATCAATCTGCTTTTTATATTCCTGCTTTTTTGTGGGGTTGGTTTCATTAAAAAACAGCGGTTTCAATCTTTCCAGTTCGTTAAAAAGTTCATTATTAAACAGGTTCTTCTCGACCCCAAGCAGTGAGTTCCCTC
>CAZXJG010000030.1:0-5981 GCA_964640985.1 uncultured Melioribacteraceae bacterium
GTCGGAACGGCGGGATTTGAACCCGCGACCACTTGACCCCCAGTCAAGTACGCTAACCGGACTGCGCCACGTTCCGATATTTCACAATTTCGAGTTTAAATCCAGTAAAAATTTTTTTATCTCTTCCAAATCATTTTTCAGCGACTTTTCAGATGTAATATTTTTTTTGTTTGTGTTAGATTTAGAAATTTTCGTTGTATTATTATTTGTACTTTTTTCAAGTATCTTCTTTGCTCCTTCTATTGTATATTTTTCATCCCGGAGCAAATTCTTAATCTTCATTATTAATTTAATATCTTTATTTGTATAAATTCTGTTTTCAGATCTATTTTTCGACGGCTTAAGTTGTTCAAATTCTCTTTCCCAATATCGAAGTGTATATTGTTCTAATCCTACAATTTTACTTACTTCACTAATAGAATAATATAATTTTTTTAAATTGAAGTTTCTCATTATGCACTCTAATATTACTTTAAGTAAAATATGTTTTTACTTTAGAAATATCAAGTATCTCCAATTATTTTATCTTTTAGTTTAATAAATGTTTTTAATCTGTTTTCTTAAAAGCAATTATACTTAAAAATCAAAAAAAATCATAATATTAATTATTCAAATAACTATTACTTTAAGTAAAAAATAATAAATATTAACCAAATTATAAACGAAAAAATCCATCTAAATTTTATTAAATTTACAGGAATTACGTGATAATAATATTTAAGTAACTCACAATTTTAACAGAAATAATATTACTTATTTATTTTATTATTAATTGTGTTTTGTAAAATAATTCTTTTTAACAAAAATATTCCCGCTATATAACTTAATTCTTTAAATCCGGAAAGATAACCGTTACACATAGAAGCAGTTAGTAACTTTTGTCTAAAATTTTCCCGTTTTGATAAATTGGATAAATGAACTTCAATTCTCGGAATAAAACAAAGCTCTAATGCATCTCGAAGTGCCACTGAAGTATGAGCATAACCGCCTGGATTAATAATAATACCTTCATATTTTTGCGAAGCATTTTGAATTTGTTCGATTAATTCACCCTCTAAGTTACTTTGAACGAAAACAAATTCATCATTTGGAAATTCTTCAACTATTATTTTCTTTATTTCCTCAAGAGAAATATCTCCATAATTTTGCGGATTTCGTTTTTCAAGTAAATTTAAATTCGGACCGTTTAACACTAATATTTTCACTGAGATTCATCCATTTCGTTTATAATATTTCTAAGTTTAGGCGGTAAATAAATTTCATCTATTCCTAATTCTTTTAGTGCCACTGCAAGTGTTATAACTTTTCTCTGTAAATTTGATAATTTATTTATCACTATTACTTTACTTTCTTTAACAATACAATAACCTCCTTTGAAATTCCCTTTTTCAAATCTAACCTTTGCTCCCATTTGCGTAGCAAGTGAACGTAGATCTTGTAAAATCGTTTCAAATTCTTTTTCTTTTATTTTCATTTAAACTATTGTTTTAGTAAAAAATTTAATAGTTAATTTAAACTAAAATACTTATTATTTACAACATAATTTTTCCTTAAACCGGAACAACATTTTTTAATATTTTTAAAGAAATATTAACTTTTTTATTCATCAAGGGATTTTAAACTTAAATTACACATATAATTATTTATTAAGAGTATAAATTGAATATTGCTTCAATTGATATCGGTTCTAATACCGTTCTTTTATTAATAGCCAAAGTTGATTTAAACACAAAAAAAATAACTCCGATTTTTGAAAAATATGAAATTCCGAGAATAAGTCAGGGACTTACGCAGGGAGGAAGAATCGGCTTAACTCAAATAACGAAATTGCTTATTGTTTTAAAGCAGTACAAAACATTAATTAATAAATATAACTGTGTTAAAACAATAATTACAGCTACAAATGCTCTTCGTATCGCGTCAAACACAGATAAAATAATTGACAAAATTCAATCGGATTTGGGTTTAAATGTAAAAGTGGTTTCCGGAGAAGAAGAGGCTAAATTATCTTTTCTAAGTGCTGCATCATCATTTAATTCAATTCCTAATAAACTAATTATCGATATTGGAGGCGGGAGCACTGAAATTATATTAGGGGAAAACGACGCAATAATTTACAAAAAAAGCTTCCCTATCGGAGTTGTCGGTCTAACCGAAAAATGTATATCTAACGAAATTCCTACCGAGAACGAATTATTATGCTTAAAAAACATTTGCGAAAAAACTTTTGAAGAAGTAAAGAAAGTGATTTTAAATAAATTTGAAACATATCAATATACGGTTATTGGAGTTGCCGGTACTCCGACAACCCTCATGGCAATCAAACAAAATCTTATTAAATATGATAATGATAAAATCGAAGGTAAATCATTAACATTAAACGAGTTATTAACTTTATATAATTCTTTTTCTAAGGTCTCTCCTAAAAATATACTTCGTAAATATGGTGAAATTGTCAGGGGTCGTGAAGATTTAATTTTAACGGGTACTTTAATATTATACAATTTGTTGAAAACACTAAAAAAAGATGGTTTATTCGTTAGCGGTAAAGGCATCAGATACGGAGCAATAATTGATTACCTGAAAAATATTTAGGATTATGATATTGCTAAAGGCAAGAATAACATGCCGCCAAAAAGAAATGCTGTAAATAAAATTCCAAAGATAATTGCAAATATTTTAGAATTTGTTTGAATATATGTTCCAAAGACGGCTAGTATAATGCTCCAAATCAATAATATCCCTTCTATCCCGAATATTACAAAAGCGGCTGTTTCCTTTATTATAAAGGGACTTGGATTAAATGTGAATAAGTATGTTCCAAATAAAGCATATTCTACAGGTGTTAAAAGAAATAACGCAAACAGTTGAGGCAAAAGAGAATAAACAAAAATAGAATAATTATCTTTAATCCGTGTTGAATATCTGAAAATTTTCAGCACAATAGTAATAAATATCGACCATACGATTAAAATAGCGAAAACATATACAATACTTAAAAAAAGATTTTCTATTATAAAACCTGTGATAGGTTTAAAAATTTTAGCAAAGTTTCTTAAAATCCAAGAATCGATAAAAAATTTTATCCCAAAAAATATTGTTAAAATGAAAATAAAATTTTTATGCTCCGCGTAAACAATTTCTTTTAATATAGCAACCGGAGAATAAAACAATTGCCAAATAGCGTTCCATAAATCTATATTATTTATTTTTTTACGTAAATATGCACCACAAGAAGGACAAATCAATTTAAATTTTGGAACTTCTGCACCGCAGTTACTACATTTTATTATATTTTTTATTTCAGTCAATTTAAAAACAGAAATTTATTTTTAGTTGTAAAGAGTTGAATTTACGATTCATTACCGCACTAAAATCGAATAATTGTGCATCCACGTAAGCGTCGATTAAATTTAAAAAATATGCTATGCCAATATAAATTGCAAAAAGATCACGATTACTGCGGTATAAATTCCTATATTCCAAATAACCATTGTTACCAGATTTCGACTGTTTTAAACTATTAGAATAAAGATTTTTATATCTCCAATATTCATTATTAAATTTTTTCCAACCGTAAACAAGTAAACCTGCAGCAGTCCAAATTACAGGAGCTTTCCAATACGATTTATTATAAATTTGACCCCATCCCGGTAAAATTGCACTTCTTAATACGGCACCCCAAGGTGATTTTTTCATAACAAAAGTCGAATCATTTTTTGCAGTTTTATTTGATATAACTCTATTTGATTGTGCAAACAGCGATGTTGAAATGAAAAATATTATCAGCAATATTTTAATTATATGGTTTTTCAATTACTTCAATCAATTCCAAAAGTCTTTCAAATTCTTCATTCGAATAAAATTCTAAAATTATTTCACCGGTACCATCTTTTTTTTGTTTACATCTTACTTTGGTACCAAATATTCGTTGTAATTTATCTTCCCAATGCCGCAAAGTAACATTTTCTCTAATTGATAATGTTTCCGATATTTGGGATTTCGATTTTTGTGTTTTGTCATTCAGTAAATTTCTAACAAAAATTTCAACTTTTCTAACGGAAAAATTATGTTTTATAATTTTTTTCAACAATTGCAGTTGAATTTTTTCAGATGGTAAATTGATTAGTGCTCTTGCATGACCTGACGTTATTTCTTTTTTTATAAGCGAATCTTGAATTTGTTTTGGTAGTTTAAGTAAACGTATTGAATTTGTAATGGTAGTACGATTTTTACCGACTCTTTCGGCTATTTCTTCTTGTGACAAATTACACTCATTCATCAGGCGTTGGTAAGCATCCGCTATTTCAATAGGATTAAGTTTTTCACGTTGTATATTTTCAATTAACGATAAAGCTAACATCGCCTCTTTTGTTTCCACTTTTATTATATAAGCGGGAATATCGGTATATCCAATTTCTTTACAAGCACGCAGCCTTCTTTCTCCGGAGATCAATTCATAATGATTGACAGTGGTTCTTCTGACTGTTATAGGCTGAATTAATCCATTTTTTAGAATGGATTTTTTTAATTCATTTAAAGCTTCAATACCAAAATCACGACGCGGCTGATAAGGATTCGGCAAAATATTTAATATTGATATCTTTGCAATTATATTAAAAGATTGCCCATCATCACCTTGAATTTTTTTAGGCTCCAATGATATCGGATTATCGATACTTGCACGTAAATTCGGATTCATTAGTGCGTCTAACCCCCGTCCTAATCCTGGTTTAATTTTTGTCATTGTTTTTTCTCTTCAAATGATGGATAATGTTTATTTATTATTTCATCGGCAAGTGCCATATAATCCCGTGCACCTGTTGAAATAGCATCATAAAGAATTACCGGTTTTGAATGGCTTGGTGCTTCCGATATACGAACATTTCTGTGAATTATAGTATTAAAAACTTTCTCTCCGAAATATTTTTTTACTTCATCAACAACTTGTTGAGATAATCGTAATCGTTTATCAAACATTGTAAGCAAAACACCTTCAATTGTTAGATTAGGATTAAAATACTTTTTCACTATGTTAATTGTATTAAGTAACTGTCCTAAACCCTCTAATGCAAAATACTCACATTGAACAGGTACAATAACAGAATCTGCTGCAGTTAAAGCATTTAATGTTAATAATCCGAGCGAAGGCGGACAATCGATAAAAACAAAATCATAATTATTTACTAACGGAATAATAGAACTCTTTAATAGGGTCTCTCTATTTTCTAAAGAAACTATCTCAATTTCAGCTCCAACTAAGTTGATATCGGAAGGTAATAAATCTAAAAACGGCATATATGTATTTACAATTGATGCTGAAGCTTCTTCGATGCCGATAAGAACTTGATAAATAGAATTATCTTTGCTTTTAATTCCTAATCCGGAAGTAGAATTTGCCTGCGGATCAATATCTATTAATAAAGTCTTTTTTTCCGAAGCAGCAATTGAAGCAGATAAATTAATTGCCGTAGAGGTTTTCCCTACCCCGCCTTTTTGGTTTGCTATTGCTATTATTTTCGCCATTTGAATAATTACTCGCCTGTTTTTATCAGTAATTTTTAAAATTAAATTAATAATTTATATTATATAAAATTTGGGTTCCAAATATTTTTTTTGTGCTGTATCTAAAATTCAATTGTGTATTACCAAATAATTTTAATTTATAATTGTATCTCCTGTCCATATTCAAGAACAATACATTTCTTATTTAAATTTTCAATCTTCATCTTAAATTCATTCGGGTCGGCAATAATTACCGGAAAAGTATTATAATGCATAGGTATTGCTACATCAGGATTAGTTAGCTCTACAGCCTTAACCGCATCATCAATGCCCATAGTAAAATTATCTCCAATTGGAAGCAGCATATAGTTAATATGATTTAATTCTCCGATAAATTTCATATCGTAAAACAACCCGGTATCACCGGTATTATAAATATTTTTATTATCAATCGATAAAATTACACCGGCCGGTTC
>CAZXJG010000030.1:5991-24672 GCA_964640985.1 uncultured Melioribacteraceae bacterium
CCGGAGTAATAGACCCGTGATGAGCAATCGTAAATTTAACTTTACCAAAATCAAAAACATAACTTCCGCCGATATGCATATTATGTGCTTTAAATCCTTTTGCAATACAATAATCGGCTAATTCATTAACACAAATAAACATAGAGTTACATCGTTCAGCAATTTTGAACGAATCACCAAGATGATCGCCGTGTGCGTGTGTCAGTACTATATAATCGGCACATATTTCATTCGATTTTACCGGCGATGTCGGATTGTCATCCAAAAACGGATCAATTAAAATTATTTTGCCACTATCGGCGGTAATTTGAAAAGCAGAGTGTGAGAAATATTTTAATTTCATTACATCACCTTTTATTGTTTTTGCTAATTCGTATTTTAAGATATTTATTATCTTCTAATTTAACTAATTCACGATTAATTTTTTGTGAATAATCTTCTTCTTTATGTACAAGAATTTTTTAAACAATACAATTAAGATTTTTAATTTTATTATTTTCTAATATATTGAAGCTTCTGCAAAATTAAATATTTAATAAATTTGTTATTTCACAGAAAGTAAAAACTATTAACCTATAACGCAAAAAGCTCGATTAGAAATTTATTTGCTTAGCAAGACTTTGATAAAACCAATTGTTGCCCCGAACGAATTCATTTTGCTGTTGTTTCTATTATAGATAGTTGGGATATTTACAAATCCTATTTTATAACCATATTTTGCTGCATTTATCAATATTTTACTTTCCGCTTCAAAACCATTTTCATCAGGAATTATGTTTTCTAATATTTTTGTTTTATATAATCTAAAACCGCATTGACTATCGAGAATTTCGATTTTAGTTTTTATAGATAATAGTTTTGATGTCAAAAAATTACTTAATCTTCTGTGTACCGGCATAGTTGTTTTATCATTTAACCTATTACCAATCACGATGTCAAAATTTTTTGCTTTATCTGCAAATTCAGGGATGTAAGAAGAATCGTGCTGCATATCACCATCAATAGTTACCGCTAAATCCGATTTTATTTCCAATGCTTTGTAAAATCCGGTACGTAAAGCACTTCCTTTTCCCAATTTATTTTTATGGGAAATAACAATTATTTTTGGGTTAGAAGGCAGATTAAGAAGAGTATTGTCGGTAGAACCATCATTTACTAAAATTACATTATCAACAAAATTCAAAGTTTTTTCAATTACTTTCTTAATGCACTTTTCTTCATTAAAAACAGGTATTATTGCACAAATTTTAATTACGTTTCCCAAATTGTTCAAAAATTCTTTTCACACCTTTATCTTTTGAACTTTTTAAACTTTTAGCAAGATAATTTCTCAATGATTCTTTAGATAAGCCGCGTTTTAGAGTTCCGTTTTCGGCTAATGAAATTCCGCCGGTTTCTTCAGAAACAATTATACTTATAACGTCGGCTTGTTCTGTAATTCCAAGTCCCGCTCGATGCCTCATGCCGAGAGGAACACCGCCGATAGAAGTTTCAGTTGAAAGCGGCAGCGTACAGCGTGCAGCTTCTATAATATCGCTTTGAATAATTACAGCTCCATCGTGCAAAGGTGAACGAGGGAAAAATATAGACCGGATAAGGTTTTTATTTATTTTTGCATTAATAACTTCACCTTTTTCCACAATACCTTTAACACCGGTAGATTTTACCACAACAATCAATGCACCGTGCTGATGCTGCGAAAGTTCAAAAGCTGTTTCAGTTAAAATATCGGCAATCCCCTTTTCGTCCCTTTTAATAAATAATCTTACCAAAGGGTTGCTTCCGAGAAGTAAAAGAAACCTTCTTATTTCGGGCTGAAACAGAACAATAAATGCAATAACCCAAATATCTGAAATTAATTTAAGCAGCCAGCCTAAAGCACGGAAATTGGCTGCTTGTGCTACAAACGAAAGGAGTAAAACAATAACCAAACCAAGAAAAATTTGTGCGGCAATCGTACCTCTGATTATTACATAAAGTTTGTAAATAATCAGGGATACAATTGCAATATCTAAAACGTCAACAAAAGTTACGCTTAAAAAACCTATTTTAAATATTTCAAACATTAGCAGTTAATTTTGGATTTTCGATATAGTTAATTATTTTTTTTATTTGGACACCGTGTTTAACATTGTGGGTTCGTATAACTTTAGCACCATTTTTTATAGCTACAACCTCAGCAGCCGCTGTTGCATTATCTCTTTGTCCAATATCTAAATTCAAAGCTTTACCGATAAACGATTTTCGTGATAATCCAATCAATATTGGCTGTCCAATACATTTAAATTCATCTAATCTTTTAATTAATTCGTAATTATCGAATATTCTTTTACCAAATCCAATACCAGGGTCAATAAAAATATTTTTTATACCATGTTCTTTTGCCAACGAAGTTTGTTTATATAAAAATTCATAAATCTCAGAAATTGTTTCATCATAAATAGGATTTATTTGCATGGTTTTCGGATTACCTTTTATGTGCATAATAACCAACGATGCATCAAAATCTTTTATCACATTTAACATTTGTTTATCGAAAGTAAGACCGCTAATATCATTAATAATTTCAGCGCCTCTTTTTAGTGATTCGAAGGCGACATCAGATTTTGTTGTATCAACCGAAATTATTGCCTCTGGAATTTGTTTTTTAATATTTTCTAAAACAGGAATAACTCTTTTTAGTTCTTCATCAACACTTACTTCTTCAGCATTTGGTCTTGTAGATGCCCCTCCAATATCTAAAATATCCGCTCCTTCTTTCAAAAGTTTTATACCATGCTTAACTGCTTTGTTTTTATCAAAAAATTTACCTCCGTCAGAAAAAGAATCGGGGGTAACATTTAATATTCCCATTATATATGGAGAATTAAAATCAAAATTCTTATTGCCTATAACAAATGAATTATTATCATAATTTAAATAATTATTTATTGTTTTTTGAATTTGTAATCCTATGCCCTCATTTCCCTCAGATAAAATATCTTTTGAAATTTCATTTAGTAAACTTAGAGTGCCGATTATTAATAAGTCGGTTTTATTTGGGTTACTTTGATTAAAAAGATAACATAACAAATTGTTTTTTAGATAAATCTTTCGTATTTGTAATGTAACCTGAGTTTCGGAATTCTTAATTTCCAATCCGAAAAGATCTTTTATATATAAATCTCTATATATATTATACTTTTTACTATAATGTAAAAATATATCTTTATAGGCAAAGTTTATAAGCCGGACTGCCAAATTATCTCCAAGTAATTTTACTTTAACTTTAAAAAATAAAAGAATTAGAATTTTAATTAAAAAAATAAATAAATTTTTATTGTAGTAACTTGAATTATCAGTTATTTGATATTAAATTTTTCAATTCAGTTGTAGTGGCAGAAATATTATCAGATTCAAATATCGATGATCCAGCGACAAAAATATTTGCTGATAAAATTCCTCCGTCAACTTCAATTAAAAACTCCAAATTTCTCTTTTTTCGCAAAAAATTTAGTCTCTCAATTTTTTCCAAAGAACGCTCAATAAATTTTTGTCCGCCGAAACCCGGATTTACGGACATAATTAAAACCAAATCCACAAAAGGCAATATATCTTCTAAACTCGAAACAGAAGTTGCAGGATTTAATGCAACCCCTGGTTTCGCACCGAGTTCACGAATTAAGTTAATAACTCTATTTAAATGAACAACCGCTTCTTGGTGAACGGTAATATAAGCAGCTCCGGCGTTTATAAATTGAGCAATAAAATTTTCCGGTTTTTCAATCATCAAATGTACATCAAGAGGTAAATTTGTTGTTTTACGAACGGATTCAACAATTATTGGACCAAATGTTAAATTCGGCACAAATATACCATCCATTATATCACAGTGTATTAAATTTGCCCCCCCTATTTCGGTTAAACGAATTTGATTCTGTAAATTTAAAAAATCTGCAGAAAGTATTGAGGGCGCTAATAATTTTACGTTTTTCATTATGGAATATTTTTTGTTACGAATACGTCAACACTATCGCCAATGTTGATTAATTGATTTTCACTTGGATATTGGTCAATAATCGTGTTCGGCAAAAGATTAGGTGATTTCTGATAATTTATTTTGCCTAATTTTAACGAATTGTTGCGTAATATTTTTTTAGCCGCGTATAAAGATTTCCCTAATAGATTCGGTACACGGATCATTCCGATTTGCGGACCGACACTTACTTTTAGTAAAACACTATCGCCTTTAGCAAGATACTTGCCTTGCGGGTATTCTTGTTCAACAATTGTATTTGCCGGATATTCAGAACGAATATCTTGGGGCTTACACATTTTTAAACCTAATCTTTCTAAAATTATTTTAGCATCACGAAATGTTTTGCCTACCAATAGGGGCATGCTTATCATCGGCTCTCCCCCGCTGACTAAAATGTACACTCTTCGATTTTCTTTAACTATACTGCCGGCGTGTGGATTTTGAAATATTACGGTATTTTTAGGATAACGTGAATCATATCTAATTCCATTATCCACAGGAACAAGTTTTAACGCTTTTAACGTATCAATTGCTTCAACTTTATTTTTCCCCACAATGTTGGGAAGTTTTAACTCGGGAGCCGATACATACCAGGGTAATACATAATCGTTTAATACTATAATTACCAATAAAAAGAAAAGTAAAATTCCGGTAGAAATAATAATAAATTTTTTAATAAACTTTTTCATTATGCAAATATATTAAATGACCAAAATTTAAACAACATAATATTTTTTTAAGTTAATTATAAATTCGAATAAAATCACGATTATTCTCAAATAAAAAATAATATACACATAAAAAGTAAAAACATTAATGTCTTTTAAAGATAATTATCTAAGTGATCAATTATTTCTTATTATAACTGTTATTTTTTATAAATCCGTATTTCTTTTTAATAGTTATGAATTTTATAAAACTTTGAATAATTTTTGCAATAAAGTTTTTAAAATTTAAACGTTCCTAATCTAATCATTCCTAAATTACTTTGAGGTTAATTATGGTAAAAGCAATATGTATTTTTGAAGATGATCAATATTCTAAACTCCTTCCGTTGGTTTATTTTAGACCGGTGTACGATTTACGATGCGGTATTTTAACACTTAAAGAAAAGATTATTAATTATTACCCAGACACACCGATTGTTCTTCATTCACGTGATTATTTGGGTGAAACCTTATCTTTAAAAAATCAGAGTACACCAATTAATATAATTGATGATAAAATTGATTCTTGTTTATTTATAAACGGACGAGCACTTGTAAACAAAGAATTTATCCATAAGATTCCTTTAAACGGGAAAGATGAACTTTATAGAAACGGACATCAAATAGTTGCTTTCCGCGCTTCAGGAAATAATTTAATTAAAGCTAAAGAACTTTTAAACCAAACTATTAAATACGATAATTTATCATTTTTACCTGTAACCGAAACAAATATTCCGCTTTTAAATTACACTTGGGATTTTATCAATAATAATGGTAAAGAAATAATTAATGACTTTAATTTATTATTAAGTAATAAACAGAATAATCTGCTTGGTAAAATTTATGACGGTGTTCATCTAATAAATAAAAATCAAATTTACATTGAAAAAGGAGCGGTTGTAAAACCAGGCGTTGTTCTCGATGCAGAAGAAGGACCGATTTACATCGGCAAAAACGCCTTGATTTATCCTAATGTTGTTATTGAAGGACCTTGTTTTATTGGTGAAAAAACGAAAATAAAAGTCGGTGCGAAAATTTATGAAAACACAAGTATTGGTGAAGTTTGTAAAGTCGGCGGAGAAGTTGAAGAATCAATAATTCATTCTTATTCCAACAAACAACACGACGGATTTCTCGGGCATGCTTATCTTGGATCGTGGGTAAATCTCGGTGCCGATACAAATAACAGTGATTTAAAAAATAATTACGGAAATGTTAAAGTATTTGTGAATGGAACCATTACCGACAGCGGTTCGATGTTTGTTGGGTTAACTATGGGTGATCACTCGAAATGCGGTATCAATACAATGTTTAATACGGGTACTGTCGTTGGTGTTTCCTCTAATATTTACGGCGGTAATTTCCCTCCGAAATATATTCCGTCATTTTCTTGGGGAGGAAGCGAATCTTTAACTACTTATAAATTAGAAAAAAGTATGGAGGTTGCTAAAAGAGTTATGGCACGTAGAAATTTCGATTTTACAACCGCCGATGAAAAACTTTTCAATATAATTTTCAAATTAACTCAAGAAGAACGAAATAAATTTAATAACTAATTATAAATTTAGTAAGCAAATAAACTTATTTGCAAATAAGGAGGTAAATTATGCGATTAATTATTCAGCCGGATTATAATTTTACATCAAAATGGGCTGCCTATTATGTAACAAGACAAATATTAAAATTTAAACCTACGCCTAAAAAACCGTTTGTATTAGGACTACCGACCGGCTCTTCTCCAATTGGTATGTACAAAGAATTAATTAGTCTTAATAAAAAAGGAGTTGTTTCATTTAAAAATGTAGTTACATTTAATATGGATGAATATGTTGGTATTCCGGAAGACCATCCGGAAAGTTATCATTCTTTTATGTGGAACAATTTTTTCAAACATATCGATATACTTAAAAAAAATGTTAATATATTAAACGGTAATGCTAAAAATTTGGAAAAAGAATGCCTTAATTATGAAAAGAGAATTCAAAAACACGGTGGAATAAATTTATTTGTCGGCGGTATTGGTCCCGACGGACATATAGCTTTTAACGAACCCGGTTCATCGTTAAGTTCACGTACTCGCGTTAAAACCCTTACAATGGACACGATAATTGCTAATTCAAGATTTTTTGATAATGATATTGAAAAAGTTCCGAAAACCGCACTTACAGTGGGAGTTAAAACCGTTCTCGATTCCGAAAAGGTTCTAATTATAATTGCCGGACACAACAAAGCACGGGCTTTATCGAAAGTTGTTGAAGAAGGTGTAAACCATATGTGGACTGTAAGCGCATTACAGCTTCATCCGAAAGGGATAATTGTATGCGACCGTGCAGCTACTTATGAATTAAAAGTAGGCACTGTTGAATATTTTAAAGAAATTGAAGCTCATAATCTCGTCCCGGAATCACTGATTAAATAAAAAGCCGGGATATTTTTTATCATTAAATTATAAGGCTGCCGCTTATATTTTTTACGGCAAAAAAGCAAAACGTTCTTTTGGTTTTCGGATTTTACAATATTCATCTCTCTTTTTACCTGCCCCAACTTTTGCGGGAAGAGAGATTAAAGTGAGTTCATAAAAAATCAAAATCCGAAAACCATTTCGAAAATAAATTAAATGCAGCCTTTATAATTGCCGGAGTACTATATAATTTTTTAGAATTAATAAATGTTTAAAAATTATTTCTATTTAAATAGAGCTATCACCGAACTTAACTTGCTGCTGAGTAATCCTATTATTACGGATATTTATTCACAAGAACGTAATAAACTTTATCTGGCCATTCCTACTATCGATGAACCTTTTCGTCACCTTATAATTTCAACGGAATCTCAATTCCCATATATTTTAGTAAAGAAAGAACATCATAGAGCAAAAAAAAATACCGTTAATTTTTTTAATGATTTTCTACCGCAAAAAATTCTGCGATTTTATATTGCCGTTGATGATAGAATAATTCGTATTCACTGTACAAGCATCGATATTTACATTTTAATTAGAGGCCCAAAATCAAATATTGTATTGCAAAGTAAAAACAACGAACTTTTTAGCTTCAGAAAACCCAAAAGTAAAGAAAGCGTATTTGCTAATCTTAATCAAATTACATTTACCGATTCTTTTTCGGAAGAAGATTTTTCAAAAATTTATTCCGATAAACTTGAATATAAAGATTTAAAAAAACTTTATCCCCCTATAGTAAAAGAAATCTTTTTGGAAACAACTTTTAGAAAAGGGAAATCACTTAAAGAAAATTTAAGACAGGTAATTAAGGAAATTTTTAACGAGCCTATAATAATTGGTTACGATAAACAAAATATGCAAACAATTTTTCAACCATCTTCTTTCCATCATCAAGTTGATTTTACAGAAATTGAAAAATTCGATTCTTTTAATAGTGCACTACAAAAATATTTATCTTTATATTTTAAGGAAAAAAATAAAAATAATCTTAGAAAAATTATTGAGCAGTATTTAAATAAGGAGATCAAAAAAGCCGTTATTAAATTGAATAATTTAAAAACAAGAATTGAAAACGGGTCGGCTCAAAAAAGATATAATGAACTTGCAGGTTTATTGTTGGCAAATATTTCAAAACTTAAAAAAGGGTTGGATGAAATTGAAGTAGAAGATTATATTTCAAATGAAAAAATAAAAATTAAGTTAGACCCTAAATTAAGTCCAAAGTCTAATATTAATAAGCTGTTTGAGAAATCTAAAAACGAAAAGATTAATTTTGAAAAATCGTTGATGCTTTACGATATTGAAAAAACTTATTATGATTCGTTAAAGAATTATCAGTCTAAATTATTAAATGCTAAGGACTTACAAGATTTAACAGAATTAGCAATTAATTTGAAATTAAAAAACAAAAGTAAATTGATGAACGGAGAAAAAGCACAAAAAAAATTCAGACATTTTATATTAAACGATAAATACAATATTTACGTGGGACGCGACAGCAGAGAAAACGACTATTTAAGTATCAAATTTGCAAAGCAAAATGATTATTGGTTTCATGCACGGGGTTTTCCCGGCTCGCACGTATTGCTCCGGGTTGAGAACACTAAAGAGATAATCCCCAAAAATATATTAAAGCAAGTTGCTTCAATTGCTGCTTTTTACAGTAAAGCTAAAACCGCTAAGGTTGCTCCCGTTTCTTATACGTTTGCTAAATTTGTGCATAAAAAAAAGGGAATGGAACCCGGACAAGTTTTACTTCAAAGAGAAAATGTTTTATTGGTAAAACCTGAAATCCCAAAAAACTGTGAACAAATATTTGAATAATATGAATATAAATAAAACCGCAAAATATTTTGTAACCAACTGATTTTTGAGTTAAAATATCAGATTTTTTTGAATTAAAAAAGGTTGTTTGTGACTGTTAATTCCATTAAAAATAAATTCCCGGTCAACATCAAAAATTCTATTAAGAAAATCTTAATAATTAAGCTTAGAGGTATTGGCGATGTTGTACTATCAACTATTGTTTTCGATAATTTGAGAAAAGATTTTCCAAATGCAAAATTCGATTTTTTGACCGATCTCCCAAGTGTTCCGGCTTTATCAGTACTTCCCTTTTTGAATGAAGTAATTAAATTTGATAGAAAAAGTATATTAAAAAAAGTTGGATTAGCTTATGAAATTAGAAAACGAAAATATGATTTGGTTTTCGATTTCTTTTCGAATCCGACTACTGCACAGCTTACATTTTTTTCCGGTGCAAAATTCAGAGCCGGTTTCCCTTACAAAGGCAGAAAATATGCTTATAATCTTTACGGTATTAAAGAACGGGCAAAATATCACGCTGCACAATTACATTTGGAATTCCTTAAAAAAATCGGGTTAAGCCATAATGAAAAAAAATTATATTTTGGTATAACTGATGATGACGAAACATTTGCTAAAATTTATTTTTCGGAAAATAAATTAACGGATAATTTTGTTGTTGGAATAAGTCCCAGTGGAGGTTGGAGTTCTAAAAAATGCGAACCGGAAAAATTTGCCGAAATTGCCGATTCGATTGTTAAAAAATATGGAGCAAAAATTTTAATTGTTTGGGGACCGGGGGATGAAAAAGATGCGGATATGATTAAAAAAACAATGCAAAACGATGCTTTAATTGCACATAAAACTACGCTCCGGCAAATGGCTGCCATAATTACTCGATTAGATGTTTTAATTTCCAACGACAGCGGACCGATGCATATTTCGACCGCTGTGGGTACGCCGGTGTTAAGTTTACACGGTCCTACAAATCCGTATTTACAAGGTCCCTTTGGTAATGGCAATACGTGGGTACGCTTTGATGAACTCGATTGTATCGGATGTAATTTGTTGGAATGCCCGCGCAATCACGAATGTTTCAGAGAATTATCAACCGGTAAAGTTTTAGAAAAATTTGAAACGGTTTTAAGATTAAATAACATAGTGAGGCAAGCCGCAAGATAGAAGTTTAAAGTCGGAAGCAGGAGTTTTAAATGTGTGGGACTTCGTGCTTCGAACTTCAAGCTTCAGGCTTCAAACACAAAAAAGCAATGGAATCGGGAAAATAAAATAAATTTTTTACTGAATTTGTTTTAACTAATTTTCTTGCAAAAAAAAACAAAGGTTTAATTTGTGTCAAAAGCGGCTATTCGGATAATACTAATAGGACACAGGGCGTATGAAAAACTTTGAACATATAATTAAAAATATTCTTTTTAAGCTGCTGATTTATTTAAGCAAGGATAATCATAAAGTTGAAAAACCGGTATTCAATAAAAGTTCAAAATTGTTGTTTATAAGACTTAATCGAATTGGAGATGCATTGGTTGTAACTCCCCTTTTTCATATAATAAAAGAAAATCTCGGATGTCAAATTGATATTCTCGCTGATAAAAAAAATTATTTCATATTCGAAAATAATAAGTTTATCGATAATGTTTTGACTTTTGCTAAGGGCATCGGCGGTTTTTTATCTACACTAAAAAAAATCAATAAATCGGATTATGATGCTGTTATTGACCTTCACGATGACATTTCTACAACCGTTAGCTTTTTGATTGTACTTTCAAAATGCAAATACAAAATCGGTATGAATAAAGGTAATGAAAAAATTTATACGCATACAATAAAAAAATTAAATTCAACTGAATATCACATAGTTGATCGTATAATGGAATTCTCTAAATTATTCAATATATCTTTTTTATCCGATGATATCAATATTGAATATTATCCAAAACATCAATCTTTTAACAGAGTAAATAATTTTCTGGAATCTAATTTTACCGGGGAAAAATTGTTGGTTGGTGTTAATATTTCCGCAGGCAGTAATGCACGTTTTTGGGGAACCGACCGGTTCAAAAAACTTGTTAATTTAATTGCCGATTATAATGTTAATGTCTTAATTTTAACTGCGGTAAATAATATAGCTGAAGCACAAAAAATTGCACAAAATAAATTTGTAATTTATCATACACCCGATTTTGATGAATTTGCGGCGATGATTTCGAAACTAGATTTTCTTTTTACTCCCGATACATCAATTGTACATTTGGCTTCGGCATATAAAATTCCGATGTTTGGAATTTACGTTAAATATAAAACGAGTGATATGATTTGGTCGCCGTATCGTTCAGAATACGAAGCGGTAATTACGGAAGAACCTAATTTTAAGAATTTATCGTACACTGAAGTGAAAAATAAATTTCAACCATTTTTTGAAAAGATATATCATGGAAAAAACAATACCAGATTGTAAAAGATTTACAGGTTATAAACCTTGTTTTAGTGATCATAATTGTTGGACCGACGGCTGCAAAGATCCGTTACCATTCGGCATAAAAATTCTAATTATCAATTTAGATGCAATGGGCGATGTATTAATGACTACAGCACAATTACCCGGCATAAAACGGAAATACCCTACATCAACCGTTTATTGGGTAACGCTTAAAGCTGCGAAAGGAGTGATTGAAAATAATTCTTACATCGATAAAATATTTGAGTACAACGCAGAATCGCTTTCTATTTTAAATAATATGAAATTTGATATCGTGATGAATATTGATAAATCGATGCGTTCCGGTGCTTTGGCAATGTCCGTAAATGCCGATAAAAAACTCGGTTTCGGAATTAATGGAAATGGACAGATTTTCCCGTTCAATAAGTCTGCCGAATATAATTATTTACTTGGAATGGATGATCATCTCAAATTCAAAATAAACCAACGAACAGGTCAAGATTATTTGGCGGAAACTCTTGAATTGGATTATCAACGTGATGAATACATATTTAATTTTTCAAATGATGAATTAAATTTTATTGAAAAATATAAAGATTCGGTTGGTATAAAAAGCAACGACGAAGTTATCGGGTTCAACACCGGTTGTTCCGATACTTTCCCGAATAAAAAGATGACGATTGAACAACATGAAATTTTAATTGAAAGATTTTTATCTTATAATAGATTTAAAATTATGCTTCTCGGAGGTCCTGAAGATACCGAAAGAAATAATTATCTCTCAGCAAATTTTAACAACAAAATCATAAATACCCCTATGAATGAAGGAGTCCGCAGAGGTGCTTGTTACGAAAATATTCCGCAAGTTATAATTACAGGCGATTCATTTGGAATGCATCTTGCAATCGCTTTGAAAAAATATGTAATTGTCTGGTTCGGATTAAGCTGCTGGACCGAAATAGATCTTTACGATAGAGGTGTTAAGCTGTTTCCGGAAGGTTTGGAATGTGCCCCTTGTTGGAAAAAGGTTTGTCCGAATAACTTGGAATGCATTCAAATGATAGATTTGGAAAGGATTGAGCATGAAACAATCAAATTCTTCGATGAAATTAATAAATAAACAGTTAAAACTTAAAAGACCTTTAATTTTAGATGGTGCGATAGGTACTTTACTTGGGCAAAAAGGTGTTAAATTCGATAAATATTTATGGGCATCTATTGCTAATATTAGTGCACCTGAGTTAGTTACGGATATTCATAAAAATTATATTGTTGCAGGTGCCGATATAATTACTACAAATACATTCCGTACTAATCCCGCTGCAATTAAACATTCCAATATTCAATTTAGTATCGAAAAATTAGTAAAACAAAGCGTTTTGCCGGCTAAAAATGCAGTTAAAAATTCAACTGAATTTTCAGCTAAATCTTCAGACGTATTTATTGCCGGTTCAAATGCACCCGCTGAAGATTGTTATCAAAAAGAAGTTACATTATCAAAAAATGAAATTGAATATAATCATAAAAAACATATTGAATTACTTTGGGAAAATGGTGTTGATTTTATTTTGAATGAAACTCAAAGTCATCTTGAAGAAATCGAAATAATCTGTAAATATTGTTCGGACAATGATATCAATTATATGGTTAGTATATTTTTTGACGATGAACTTAAATTATTAAGCGGTGAACATCTTTTAGAAGCAATAGAATTGATTAAAAATTACTCTCCCATTGCAATTGGATTTAATTGAATAAAGCCGTCCACCTTCGAAAAAACTTATTCTATTATTGAAGAATCGTACCGGTGGGGATTTTATTTAAATTGAGGAAGCGGTTCATATACCGATGAAATTATTGCATGCGCAATTACACCTGATAATTATATTGATGATGTTTCAAATTATTTGAATAAAAATCCGTTTTTTATCGGATCGTGCTGTGGTTCAACACCTGCACATACAAAAGCTTTAAGGAAATTTTTCGATGAATACCATAATAATTAAGGCAAATGCAAAAATAAATATCGGGCTGTATGTAACATCGAAACGCGAAGATAGTTTCCATAATATCGAAACCGTTTTTTATCCGGTTTATGATTTATACGATACTTTAACAATAAAAAAAAACGTGAAAACCGAATTCATTTCAAATAATATTCAATTAAAATTTGACGATTCCAATTTGGTTATTGCTGCACTTAACAAATTAAAAAAATTAACAAATAAAGATTTATCCGTTCAAATATTTTTAAATAAAAAAATACCTATCGGGGCAGGACTCGGAGGAGGAAGTTCGGATGCTGCTGCCGTGCTAATAGGATTAAATAAATTATTTGCTCTTTCAATCCCCAATTCGGAACTAAATAAAATTGCGTTAGAATTAGGTTCCGATGTGCCTTTCTTTTTGCTGAATAAACCTGCAATAGGAACATCGCGAGGCGAAATTTTAAATGAAATTAACCTACACATACCGCATCCAATTCTTATTGTAAATCCTGGAATTAGTATTTCTACAAAGGATGCTTTTAAAAACATCATCCCTATTCCCGCCAACATTAATTTTCAAAATCTGTTTAATAAAAACTCAGATTTTTCTTTGCTGAAAGATAAAATAAAAAATGTTTTTGAAACAAACATATTTGAAAAGTATCCGTCGGTAAAAAATATTAAAGAAAAAATGTACCGTTATAATGCTTTATTCTCTTTAATGTCGGGAACAGGTTCTACTGTTTTTGGAATTTTCGAAAATCAAGGTGATGCAATTAGATGCAGAGATAGTTTCCCTGAAAAATATTTCAAATATATTTCATAGCGCAACAAGTTGCAATTGGCAATTGATAATTAAAATACATTTTGATTTCTTTACCCTGTGAAATAAAAATAATTACACATGACAAGCAAAAAAATATTCGGCAGATGCCGGATTGGTTGTTAATACTGTTATCATTGAAGGAACTGGGGAAATCTAAATTGAACCTTAGGGAAAAAGGTTTTGTTTTTACATAATTCCCGCACCTAACTAAAAAAAATCAACGAAAAAGTTTTCATCGCCTGCTTTTGTGCATAGACCAAATACCTTTGTTTTGTTTAAATTATTAAGGATTAAAATATTATAATAAATAATATATCCTTACTATATTCAGAATTAAAGATAACAATATCAAGAAAGAGAGCAAATTGTGATTCGTAATAAGTTATAGTTAGCTACTTTGCGAAATATGTATAAAATATTTAACTTTAATTTAACTGAATTAAAAACAAATAATAAATTATAGTCCTGATAAACGAAATACATTATAACAGTAATATTCCGGAATATACCTAGAGTGGTAAACCGCAAAAAAAAGAGGGAAGGTATAAACATTTACATATCCAGAAAATTTAAAAAGTATGGTTGTATGAATGTATGATTGGTTGAAAAGCATAAAAATCTCCTTTTTCCATACAATCATACAGCCATACAGTCATGCTGTTTATGTATATTATTTTCTTTCAATATTTCTTTACCCCGTGTAATAAAAAAAATTGCACTGGGCAGGCAAAAAAAACAAGGATTTAGTTGCTAATACTATAATGCGTTTATGAGAATTTGTAGCTCATTTGAAAATGTGATTTAGCTCATTCTGATTGGTTTTGTGAGCCGAATAGGTTATATTTGTGAGCTAAAAAGATTAAAATGAATATTGAAAAACAAATATTAGATTTTTTAAAAAGTAATCCTGAAAGTTCTTCTAATGAGATTTCACAAAGAATTGAAGAAAAGAAAAGTATTGCAACCATAAAACGAGTTTTATCTAAATTACTTTCAGAAAACTTAATAACTACAACGGGAAAAGGAAAATCTACAAAATATAAATTATCACCTTTTTACAAACTATTTGAAAAGATAGATATTGATAGATATTACAAAAAAGAGATTGACGAAAGAATAATAGTTGAGAATTTTAATTTTTCATTGCTGGCAGAAGTATTACCGAATGTAAATTTATTTGCTCAAAATGAGCTGAATAGATTAACATTGTTACAAAATGAGTTTACTCAAAATATATCGGAATTAAGTGAATTTCAATACAAAAAGGAATTAGAGCGATTGGCAATTGATTTGAGTTGGAAGTCCTCACAAATTGAGGGGAATACATACTCTTTGTTGGAAACAGAAAAATTATTGAAGGAAAAAGAAACAGCATCAGGAAAGACAAAAGAAGAAGCCGTTATGTTGTTAAATCACAAAGATGCGATTGACTTTATAGTTGATAATCCTGACTATCTATACCCTTTGACCGTTTCCAAAATAGAAGATATTCATAGCATTCTGACAAAAGAGCTTGCTGTTGATAGAAATATAAGAAAAAGACGTGTTGGAATATCAGGAACGAATTACCGACCACTTGACAATGAATTTCAAATAAAGGAAGCGTTGTCTGCGATGTGCGATTTGATTAATCATAAGAAGAATATTTTTGAACAAGCTTTCTTAGCATTGATATTGATTTCATACATTCAGCCATTTGTTGACGGAAATAAACGAACAGCAAGAATAGTAAGTAATGCAATATTGATAAATCACAAACATTGTCCGATTTCATTTAGGACTGTTGATAGCGTGGATTATAAAAAGGCAATGTTGCTATTTTATGAACAAAATAATGTAACTGTCATTAAACAAATTTTTATTGAACAATTTGAATTTGCCGTGAAGACATATTTTTAGATAAACAATTAAAATGAAAGAGAAACGAGCTACAACAAAAAATATAGTGTATGCCGCAATTAGTTGTAAAGATGAACATTATAGCTTTAATGAAAGTTGGTTGTATATTGAAAGTGGATAGCTTTAAAATGCGGCACGCACCATAGCCAAACCGTTACATGCATGACTCACCTTACGCAAGTATGTTACTAAATTGCCCCTACATTTATGTCGGTGACCATATTAACCTTAAATGTATGGGCTTTAGCCCCATTCTATATATAATAATGTGGCTAAAGCCAATAGATTTTTTCTTATTTATTCGTGAGTTAGTAATATAAAAAACCGTATTTTTACTATTCGTGGCAGTCAAGTAATAATTGATAGAGATTTGGCTTATTTATATCAAGTCGAAACCAGAGCTTTAAAACAGGCGGTTAAGCGAAATATTAAAAGTTTCCCCGATGATTTTATATTTGAACTAACAAATGATGAATTAACGATATGGTATCACAATCTGTGATACCTTCAAAACAACAACTTGGCGGTGCAAAACCTTTTGTTTTTACCGAGCAAGGAGTTGCTATTCTTTCTTCCGTTTTAACAAGTGCCAGAGCTATTGAGATTAACATTCGGATTATGCGTGCTTTTGTAGAAATGCGAAAATTTATTTTACACAACACAAATATATTTAATCGTTTGGATACCATCGAAAAATGACAAATGGGCTATCAAATTGAAACCGATCAAAAAATCGAACAAATCTTTAAAGCTCTTGAAGATAAAAGCATAAAACCCAAACAAGGAATTTTTTACGATGGATAAGTTTTTGATGCCAAACTTTTCATATTGCCAAACCGTTCAACTCAATATCTCAGATAATGAAAAATCCGTAAAAAAAAATTATATTTGTAGTATTAAGTATCCAGTTATTACATGAATAAAATAATTTGTGGAAATGTCGTTGAGATAATGAAAGGCATACCTAAAAAAAAGTATTGATTTGGTTGCAACTTCACCGCCTTATAACCTAAAAAAAATTTTACTGAAAACGAAATTAAAGATGGTCGTAGCGGGAAATGGAAAAATGCAGTATTGGTCAAAACATAAAGTTTCGGTGTAAAATAAAGTAAATGAACATTAATAAACGACATAACGATTTGGAAATGAAGTGCAATGAAATCCGCACTGCTTATAGCCTTAAACGTTGGCTGCAGAAATGGCAAAAGATATACGCTTATATCCTGCCGCTATCTTATAATTTTTGTTTTTATTTAATATTCGATTAATCTTTCAAAATTATTTCTTATATGCAAAATCTTAATAAAAAAACATTTACCAAAAAGCAAGCTGCTTTTCTCTCTTTATATGTCGGCATTGGAATGCTGATAATGAAAATAGGAGCATATTTATTAACAGATTCGGCTGCTATTTTTTCCGATGCCACTGAATCTGTTGTCCATTTATTTGCCGTTGCTTTAGCTGTTTACAGTATTATATTAAGTGCCAAGCCTGCTGATGAATCGCATTTTTACGGACATGGTAATATAGAATATTTTTCCGCTGGAATAGAGGGCTTTTTAATTATTGTTGCAGCGGGAGTTATTATTTATCATTCGATATTAGCCTTTTATAATGCCCAAGTACCTGTCCGCTTAGGTGTGGGAACTATCATTATTGCTGTTGCCGGAACAACAAATTTATTGCTTGGTTTCTACCTGATAAAAAAAGGAAAATCGACAAATTCTTTGGTTTTAGAAGCAGACGGAAAACATATACTTACAGATTCATTTACAAGCTTCGGTATTGTGATTGGATTGATTTTAGTTTTGGTTACTAAAATTTATTTCATTGACCAATTAGTTGCGATTATTGTTGCTTTAAATATTTTAATTACGGGATATAAAATAGTAAGAGAATCTATCGGCGGACTAATGAACGAAACCGACAAAAAAATGCTAAATGATTTAATTAAAATACTATTAGATTATAAAAAAGAATACTGGATTGATATTCATAATTTAAGATTTAGAAAATCTGCAGAAAAGGTGTTTATCGATTTTCATATTATACTCCCCTATTATTTTACAATTAAAGAATCGCAGGTAGAAGAAGAATACATTACGGAAAAAATTGAAAAGATCATTTCTGTTTCGGAAACTCAGATCCATTTGGATTATTGTGATGAAACCTTATGTAAGTTTTGTAATAATAAAGATTGTGATGTTCGCACTGAGCCAAAATCAAAGGAAGTAGATTGGACAAAGGGAAAAATTATTGGTGAACCGCTAAATATGAATGAATAAATTTTGTATCATTTATTTAATAGCTTATGTTACGCAAAATTCGAATGACTAAGCAAAGGGGTTAGCTCAAAAAGTATGGGACGATAGGTTTAATATTGAGATTCCCGGAATCTCTAAAGATAATACCAAATAGAATTTAAGCTTCACGTAATTATGCAGATTCCGGGAATCTTGCCAAAAAACTTTAGCTATTTATAGATGTGGAAATATATTGAAATCAAAACAACATGATT
>CAZXJG010000031.1:0-17014 GCA_964640985.1 uncultured Melioribacteraceae bacterium
TTATTTTTAATTAAAGGTTAATATAAATGGTCATCTCTTCCAAATAAAATCAACATATAGAACATGTTATGATAACAAAAAAATTACACCTAATTTATTTTATGGTTAGTATTCTTTTATACGCTACTATTACAGTTTATTCACAAAACATACACTATCCCAATATAGCCGTTAAAAAGGAAATCAATATTAATGTTAAAGCATTCAACTTTCCGGTTGCGGGTAATGAAAAGATAATAGTAACATTACCCAACAATCAATATTTGGTAAAAAGGCAAGTTAATAATAGTCTTAAGGTGTATATTTATAGAGTAGACAGTAATGGTAAAGAGGAATTGATGCATGAAGGTGAGAGAATAGGCTATTTTAGTTTCTCAAAAATAAGCAGCCGTCTATGTTTCTCTGAGGGAAAGAATTTTATTGTAAAAGATATTAATACAGGAGAAACCCTTGTAATACCAAGAATTGTTAACGGTAATGTAAAAGATCCTGCAAATATTTCACCTTCCGGGAAGCAAATTGTGTTTGATGAAATAAGGATGAAAAGGACAAGGGATCAAACGATAAATAGTTATTCTGTAATAGTGAGAGATTTGGAAACCGATGTAGAAAAAAAGGTTGCTAATGGAGCTTGGCCTAAATGGTCTCCAGCCGGTAATTTAATACTCTTTTCAAGGTCTGAAGGCAAAGGAAGTCAAAATGAACAGCCATAGATACAAAATATTTTTGTTTGTAAGTATTTTTTTCTTGCTATCATTCTCAAGTTCAAATGCCCAGTATTATGGTAGTAGATTTAAGATAGCTCCCAACTATTATGTAACTGATTTTTCAATTGACAGAATTGCACAGCAAATTTACTTTGACTATTTCGGCGCCTGGAAAATTAAAGTAGATTTGAAAACTGGAACAATTGACACAACGTGGCATGGAGGTACGGCAACTTTCGGCAATAATCAACATTTAATGTTTGATCTGGATACCTTGTACAACCTTGATGAAGACTCTTATTATGCCCTTATACCACCGGACACTATCAGAAATTCTTACTGGAATTTTGAGCATCCTTACTTCTCCCCTAACGATAGCAATCTTATGTTTTCAATTTTATATCCGGAACCTTATCCAACCTCATATATAACTAATAATTTCATTTTTTCTTTGAAGGACAGTTCTTTTTCACCGGTAGATACAAACGTATGGCCTAAATCGTCATATCTTGGTTATGGTAATTCGCCTCAATGGAGTAGTGACTCAAGTTTTATATACTTCGCGGGAGATAGTGCAATAGCAGAGTATTTTATCAGATCAAAAAGAATTGACACTTTAGTATCGCTCCATAACTATAGTAAGATTGTGAGCTTCGCGTACAACACGAAAGAGAATATTCTATCTTATAGCGCGTCAATTTGGGTTAATCCCAATTTTATCCAACGGATCTATTTTCACTATAAAGATTCGACTTCCGACTACTTGGCATTTTCTCAGGAAAGAGATGATTCATCATGCAATTATTTTGGCGGTATTCTAACATTCTTACGCTGGTCACCTAATAACGATAGACTCGGATTTCTTTTATTTGATCCTATTAATCGTATAACAATGGTCTATTTTTATTCCATTAATTCCAATCGCTCTTATGAATTAATAACTTGTAACGACAGGGGTCTTAAGTATTTTCTCCAATGGGCAAATGAAGATACTATAGTATATTTGAATACTTCCGAAGGACATCTGTACGGCATAAACGTTTATAATGTAGATGAAATAAGAGGAAATAAAGATAATAATTTACCGTCTGATTTTGGCTTGAGCAGTTACCCCAATCCCTTTAATTCTTCTGCAACTTTAGAAATTAAATTACCGCGGGGTAAAAACGCTTTTCTTTCTATTTACAACATTCAGGGAAAGCTTATAAAAGAATATCGAATAAGAAATGACGGCAGAACAAAATATAGAATAATATGGACCGCAGTAAACGGCAAAGGTGAAAGTGTAGCTTCAGGTGTATACATAGCAGTTTTAAATTCAGAAAATCCTAAGGATCATTTTATAAAAACTTCAAAAATTATTTACTTAAAATAAGGAGGTTGGTCATGAAAAATAACCTTATAATTTTTTTATCTATCATTATATTTCTTGGCATTTGCTCACTTAATACAGAAATTTTTGCGCAGGATTTGATACAAAAGATTGACACAGTTTTAGCAAGTTCTCAACAAACCACCGTTCAGTCAGTGGATATTACCGGCAATATAAATGCATTAGTAATTCCAGTTGGATTTAGCGATAAAAGTGGAACTCAATCTTTACCAACATTGACAAACAATACTTATTTCCCGGTTTTAGGAGTTGATACAAACGGGATATTGTTATCAGATTTGATTACAGAAAATGGAGGTTCTTTACCTGAGGATCAATGGTACAAACCCGCATTTGATCATTATTTCAGCGCTGAATCGGGTGGCAAATTTAATTTAACTAAAAAAACCACCTGCTAAGCAGGTGGTAATGTTTAATTTAAAATGATTTTAATAAAAAAGGAAAGGTAATGAAAAAAATATTTCGTTACTTATTATTTTTTTCTTCTGTAATACTTGCCCAACAATGGCAATATCTTGGACTTGGCTCGGAAAATATAACTTCGATTGCTGTAGATTGGTCAAACCCAAATATTATTTATGCGGGAAGTGGGAGCGATTATAGTTCCGGTACGGTAGGCGGAATTTTTAAGAGTACAAATGGAGGTGTAACTTGGGATACTCTCATTCGCGGAGTAACCGTTCACCAGATAGTCATTCACCCAAAAGACCCCAATATAATTTTTGTCTCGCTTGGTCTAAATGGATTAACAGTGCCTGGTGTAATAAAGACTACTGATAGTGGCAATAGCTGGGAGGAAGCAGATTCGGGAATGTTTATAACTTCCGAAGAAGGGCCATCCCAATTGGCTATAGATTCTAATCATCCGGATACAATGTATTGTGGTACAGCAGGTTTTTATGGTGGGAGATTTTACAGAAGTACAAATGGAGGTGAAAGCTGGAAATCGTTTGGTGATTCCACAAGACTTAGGGATGGTGTAGTTTCAATTGCAATTGCTCCCGACAGTTCTAATATCGTTTTTGCAGGTACTAGCTGGTTAGGGGATATCTTAAAATCAACTGATTACGGTGAGGATTGGGAACCTACAGGATTTGTATCGAACGATGGAATAATATATTCTTTACAATTTGCAAATACATCGTCAACAATTTATGCAGGCTCATCCTGGACAAAAATCACTGCAGGAATTTTCAAATCAACTGATGGGGGAAAAACATGGACTAATCCCAAATCAGGTCTTCCGGACACTACCAATGTGGGAAGGATACAGATAATGGATTTTGACACCAATGAAATTGTTTTTTTAACAACGGGTTGGATATACAAAAGCATAAACGGACAACCATGGGAAAAGATTGGAACAGGAGGCACAATTACTCTTTTCAAAACCAAATTATATGCCGGTTCAAGGGGTGTATATGTAACTGATGCTGTTACATCAATCAACGATAAAATTTCTACTGAATCATATGATTTTCATCTATTTCAGAATTATCCTAATCCGTTTAACGGGGGCACTACAATAGAATATGAAGTTCCAATAGAAGCATATATAACTTTAACAATTTATGATATACTTGGGCGAAAAGTAGAGACGCTGTTTAAGGGAAAAAGGAATGCAGGTAGTTATTCTGCAGTATGGAATCCAATAAACTTTTCGAGCGGAATATATATATATGCAGGCTTACGGCTGATAAATTCTCCGGGCATCCGTCCCTTTGGGAAAAGTCCGTTAAGCTTATTTATTTGAAATGATTTTAATAAAAAGGGAAAGGTTATGAAAAATATATTATTAACAACAGCAGTAATATTGTGTATGTTAAACATAAAATCTTTTGCACAAGATTCACTCAACTATTTCCCGTGTAATGTAGGTGATAAGTGGTTTTATTATGTAGATCCTGGCGACGGATCAATATACACTAAAACCGTAACTATTGATTCGGTTGCAAATGACTCATTAGGAAAAGTAGTGTATAGAAGCGGAGATTCTAATAATAGGCTAGTAATAGATACGTCTAAAGCAATTGTATACTCGTCTTATTTTAATTCACTTGATTCCACATGGCATTTATTAGACTTGTATCATCTCAATTCAAATATAGGTGCCTATTGGAACGTATATGAAGATACTTCGAGTAGCAATTGGTTTGGTGTAGGAGCTATCTTTGATACCACAGTTTTTGGTGAACGTAAAAAAGTAAAAAGATTTGAAGAATTCGGCACCTTTTATGGAGATACTTCTGGGGGGCAAGATCATAATCCTAATTATTGGTTCTATTATCTTTCAGAAGATTATGCCTACGGTATAGGCATGACACAAAGACAATTAGAAGGAGGAGAAGGATGGTATTTAGTAGGAGCGATAATAAATGGGGATTCACTTGGAATTATTTTAAGTGTGAAAGAAACGAAAAACAATTTGCCTACTAAATTTAAATTATATCAGAATTATCCTAATCCGTTTAACGGGGGCACTACAATAGAATATGAAGTTCCAATAGAAGCATATATAACTTTAACAATTTATGATATACTTGGGCGAAAAGTAGAGACGCTGTTTAAGGGAAAAAGGAATGCAGGTAGTTATTCTGCAGTATGGAATCCAATAAACTTTTCGAGCGGAATATATATATATGCAGGCTTACGGCTGATAAATTCTCCGGGCATCCGTCCCTTTGGGAAAAGTCCGTTAAGCTTATTTATTTGAAATGATTTTAATAAAAAGGGAAAGGTTATGAAAAATATATTATTAACAACAGCAGTAATATTGTGTATGTTAAACATAAAATCTTTTCTTTGTTGCCACCGACCATTCGGTGGCATAAATAAACCAAAATGTTAGACAATAAATGAATTACATTAATTTTTTACTTGACATTTTGAGGGAGAGTATTAAACTTATAATTAATAGGTGATTTCCAAAAAAGGATCTTTATTTTTAATTAAAGGTTAATATAAATGATCATCTCTTCGAGTAAAAATATTCAACTCACTTGGACAAGAAGTTGCAACTCTTATAAATAATGAAATACAATCTTCCGGTTACCATAAAATAGAATTTAATGCAGTAAACTATAACCTAAGCAGTGGGGTATATTTTATTGTTTTAGACTATCAAAAAGGAGTCAGAGTTAAAAAGGCTTTATTAATAAAATAATTACTCCTTCCAATTTTCTTTTGAATCATCATTATTATCAATTATAATTCATATTTTTACACTATAAATTTTAATTTTTAGGAGCGGCATGAATATTAATATATTATTTGTAGGCGATATAATTGGGAAACCAGGACTTCAAATGGTAGAGACTTGGTTACCGAGTCTCGAAAAGAAATATAAAGCGGATATAATAATTGCAAATGGAGAAAACGCTGCCGAAGGTAAAGGCTGTACGGAAAAAGAAGGAAAAATATTATTTGACTTGGGGGTTAATGTGATAACCGGCGGCAATCATACATGGGACAAACATCAATCGCAGGAATATTTGAAAATTGAACCCCGCTCTCTTCGTCCGCTTAATTATCCCAAAGGAACTTACGGTAACGGTTATTATGTTGCTGAAACTAAAAAGGGAAAAGTAGGTGTTATTAATTTACAAGGCAGATCTTTTATGCCGGCTATCGATTGTCCGTTCAGAACAGCCGATTGGGTTATTAAAAAACTAAGAAGTGAAACTAAAGTGCTTTTCATCGATATTCATGCTGAAGCAACTGCTGAAAAATTAGCCCTTGCAAATTATCTTGACGGCAAAGTAAGTGCTGTAATCGGTACTCATACACACGTACAAACTTCCGACGAACGTATTTTACCTCAAGGCACTGCCTATATTACCGATGCAGGTATGACAGGTCCTTACGAATCTGTAATTGGCATGAAAACCGAAGCTGCTGTAAATCGTTTTTTATATCAAACACCGCAAAAATACCAAACGGCTATTAATGACGTACATCTTAGCGTTGTATTTATCGAGGTTAATTCGGAAACAGGAAAAGCACTACGAATTGAAAAAATATTTTTCCCCGATTTTCTAAAGCAGAAAACTTAATTTGACAAGGACCCAAGAAATATTAATCTACAAGAAAAAAATAAATATAAACTTAAAGAAATAGTGAACTTTAATAATTAAAATTATTAGTTTAAAAAACATTGTTTAAATATTAGAATTTGAATGAGGAAGAAATGGTAATAATTGATGGTAAAAAAACTGCTGCTGAATTAAGGGCTGAGTTAAAGAAAAAGATAATGCCTCTGATTGAACGGGGCGAACAAGTGCCCGGGCTTGTTACAATACTTGTCGGCGATAATCCGGCTTCAAAAATTTATGTAAACTCAAAAAACAAAGCATGTAAAGAGGCCGGGATATTATCGAAGATGGAACTTCTTGATGAAAATACTACGGAAGAAGAATTATTGAGAATAGTTAACAAATACAATAATGACTCATTATTTCATGGAATTTTAGTTCAGCTTCCTTTGCCGGAACAAATTGATAAAGATAAAATTATTGAAGCAATTAATCCTAAAAAGGATGTAGATGGATTTCATCCTATAAACATAGGAAATACGGTTATTGGGAAGGAGTCTTTTGCTTCATGTACGCCTTATGGAATTATCGAGCTGTTAAAACGGTATAAAATCGAAACAAAAGGTAAACATGTTGTAATTATCGGAAGGAGTAACATCGTCGGCAAACCTGTTGCCAATATGCTGCTGCAAAAATCGGAAGGAGCAAATGCAATAGTAACTGTTTGCCATTCGGCGGCTCCGGACCTTTCACGTTATACTAAAGATGCAGATATATTAATTGCAGCCGTTGGAAAACCTAAATTGGTAACAGCGGATATGGTTAAAGACGGCGTTGTTATTGTGGATGTCGGTATAAACAGGGTAAAGGATGCTTCGGCAAAAAGAGGATACAGAGTAGTAGGTGATGTGGATTTTGAAAATGTCGCTCCAAAATCTTCATATATTACACCTGTCCCAGGTGGTGTTGGCCCAATGACTATTGCAATGTTATTACAAAATACATATAATGCTTATCTAAAAAGTAAAAAACAATAAGCGGATTTTATAAAATGAGCGTTAATCTAATTGATAAAGTAGTTTCACAAGTTTTTACCGAAAAAGCTTTGCATGATTTTTACTGTGTAGGGGACACTTGTAACGGATGGGAAAGAAATGTGATTGATCAACCGCAAGCCGTTAAAAAAATTATTGATAACGGTGCAGAACGAATTGCGGCGGGACTCGGTATTGGCGACAAATTGAGAAATAAAGATATTGCCGGAATGATTGACCATACCTTATTGAAACCTGAAGCCACTCCCAAAGATATTACACAATTATGTGAAGAAGCTAAAACTTATGGTTTTGCTTCGGTGTGTATAAACCCCGGTTATGTTCCTCTTTGTAGTGATTTGCTTAAAGATTCTAAGGTAAAAGTTTGTACGGTAATTGGGTTCCCACTTGGAGCTGTAACAACGAAAAGCAAGCGATATGAAGCTGAAGAAGCTTTAGAAAATGGTGCTGAAGAAATTGATATGGTAATTAATATCGGTCGATTAAAAAGCGGTGATTATGATTATGTTTTTAATGATATTAACCAAGTTGCTCTTGCTGCTAAAATGAAAAACGCTATTTGTAAAGTAATAATAGAAACGGCTTTATTAACCGACGAAGAAAAAATAAAAGCATGTTTAATTGCAAAAAAAGCAAAAGCAGACTTTGTGAAGACATCAACCGGTTTTAGTAAAAGCGGTGCAACTGCAAGTGATGTTGCACTTATGAAATTTGTTGTGGGCAGTGCCGTTGGAGTTAAAGCTTCGGGCGGGGTACATTCTTTAGAAGAAGCCCGGCAAATGATTCATAGCGGTGCTAGTCGTATCGGTGCAAGTGCAAGTATAAAAATTGTAAACGGATAAAAAAGTTACGCAGGGTTACTAATGATACTTGATTTAATTGTTGAAGATACAAACGACGGTTATTCGTCAAAAATATCTTCAATTAAGGGATGCGAAAGTTGGGCTCATACTGAGGATGAATCGATTTCGAAAACCATTGAATTTTTGAGGTTTTATCTCAATCTATCCGACGAAACAAAAATTAAAATCGATAAAGCGAGCAAGCATAAAAACAAATCCGTATATAAAATCATATTTAATAAGTAAAATATTTGAGACTATTTAAAACAGATAAAAGAATTCAAAAAATAATTGAAGTTGTTAAAAATCGTCAATATTCATTACACATTGTTATAGAAAATATTCACGATCCGCATAACGTTAGTGCTGTTTTTCGTACTTGTGATGCTGTGGGCGTACCTAAAATATCACTTGTTTATACTGAAGATAAATTTCCTAAAATAAGCGGTGTCTCTTCTTCGTCGGCAAATAAATGGGTTGACAAACAAACATTTCGTAGTATTAATGATTGTTACGATTCGTTACGAAAAGATGGGTTTAAGATTTATGCAACGCGTTTAGATATTAGTTCTAAAAATTTGTACGATATTAATTTAACTGAAAAAACAGCAATTGTAATGGGAAATGAACATAGTGGTGTTTCTTCTGAAGCTGCCGAATTAGCCGACGGTCTAATTTATATTCCGATGCACGGTATGGTTCAAAGTTTAAATGTATCGGTTGCAGCCGCAGTTATATTGTATGAGGCAAAAAGACAAAGAATGATTAAGGGAATGTATGATAAAAGTGAATTGACAAATGAAGAATTGGAAAAAATAATTGATAATTGGTCTCGGCGATGAAACAAAGTTTTAATCATATTAATAAATTAAAGGGCACATTAAAATTACCCGGCGATAAATCGATATCACATCGTGCCGTTATTTTTTCAGCAATGGCAAAAGGGATTTCATCAATTTCAAATTGTTCCGATTCCGAAGATGTTAAATCGACAATTAATTGTTTTAGAGAATTAGGATGTACAATAGAAGAAGAAAGTAATAAAATTTATATAATCGGTCGGGGATTTAAAAATTTTCAAAAGCCTGATAAAACTTTATATGCAAAAAATTCGGGTACTACGGCAAGGTTAATTTCGGGAATTTTAGCTGCTCAAAATTTTGAGTCGATTATAGAAGGGGACGAATCATTAACTAAACGTCCGATGCAGAGAATTATTGAGCCGTTAACTTTGATGGGTGCGAACATAAGCAGTTCAAAAAATAAAACATTACCTTTAAGAATTTCACCTTCTTCAAATTTATCTTCAATAGAATATAAATTACCGGTAGCAAGTGCACAAGTAAAAAGTGCCGTTATACTTGCCGGATTGCATATTCCGGAAACAACAACCATAATGGAAACAATCCAAACAAGAAATCATACTGAGTTAATGCTCGGTTTAACAGTGAAAAACACTCCTGAAGGGAATAAAATTTATGTCAGTAGTAAAAATTATCCCGAATCCGCGGCATATATTGTCCCTTCCGATATTTCAACAGCTTCGTTTTTCATAGTGCTTGCGCTGTTTGCTGAAAATGCCGAAGTAATAATTAAAAATGTATTGCTGAATAAGACGCGTAGTACAATTATAAATATTTTGCAAAAAATGGGTGGATATATTGAAATCACAAATAAAAAAATTATTTCGGGCGAAATAACAGGCGATCTTTTAATAAAAAACAGTAAACTTGCTAATATTAAAATAGATAAAAATATTATTCCAAATATTATTGATGAAATACCAATTTTATCTATTGCCGGACTTTTTGCAGATGGTGATTTTAGTATTGGAGGGGCAAAGGAGTTAAGGATTAAAGAAACCGATAGAATAAATGCACTGTGTAGGAATTTTGAAAAACTCGGTCTCAAAGTTTTGGAAGAACAAGACGGTTTTGAAATTACCGGTGAAATAAAGAATAACCACATAAAATTTGATAGTTATGGAGATCATAGAATAGCCATGGCCTTTGGGGTTTTATCTCTTCTATTAAAAAACGGGGGAACTGTTTATGGATTTGAATCGGTTAATGTTTCAAATCCTAAATTTCTAAAACAACTTACAGAGTTAATAAAATAGGTACTTTAGGAGTTGTAATTCGATAACTTATTTTATTCCACCCCCTTAACTCAGATATCCGGCAAAATACTCAACAACAATTCTTTTTTGAATTTCTTCGTAAATAAATTTTATTTGTTTTAATCAATAGCTGTTTCTTAATGACAAGAGTAATTTATTTTGCAAAAAGGAGAGGGTATAAAAATATCTGTGATAATAAATTTTTACTTTGTTCTTTTTAACATAAATGATAAATTGATAACACAGAAATTTTTCATTAACAAAAAAGGAGGGACATTTGGCTTTTTCATTAAACAAAGTGATGTTAATTGGCAACTTAGGCGGTGACGCTGAAAATCGATTCACCACAAGCAATGTTTCGGTAACATCTTTTTCACTTGCTACTACGCATAGTTACAAAAGCAAAGACGGCAATTGGGTTAACGAAACAACATGGCATAATGTAGTTTCTTTCGGTTTATCCGATTATATGAAGGAACAACTCAAAAAAGGAAAAAAGTTTTTTGTAGAGGGTAGATTATCAAAACGCAGCTATGAGAACAAAGATGGGAAAACCATTTATGTAACTGAAGTTATTTCTGAAAAATTGATTCCGTTAGACGTTAAAGAAAGCGGTACGGTTGCATCTGAACCCGATACATCTTATTCTGCAAAAGATGAACAAAGTAACCCTGAGAATGATCTTCCTTTCTAAATAAATTTGTAAAACAATTGGAGTCAAAATTAATTTTTGGATACATATTGGCTTATTAAAATAGCACTTTTATTTCTTTTTCTAGTTTTTTCTGCTCTTTTTTCCGGTTCAGAAGTTGCTATGTTTTCTTTCGACGAGAAAAAATTAAAAATCGTAAAAGAAAAACACTCGTTTTTAGGCAGCTACATTGAAAATATGATTGCATCTCCTAGAAGATTATTAGTAACAATTTTGTTAGGGAATACAATTTTTAATGTAGCTGCTTCTATATTATCGGTTACAATGGCGATAGAATTTGCTCAAAAAATTGGTTTATCTATTAATATTGCACTGATTTTACAAATTGTTTTTCTTACAGTATTAATCTTAATTTTCGGCGAGGTAACTCCTAAAATATGGGCTTCTAAATCCCCTGTTCAATTTGCCGTACTTGTGGCAATTCCACTTTATTGGATAAGTGTTTTGTTCTATCCAATTTCGAAAACCATAACGGATATAATTAATGCGGAAACATCGAGGCTAAAAAAAGATAGAAAGAAAACCGCTTTATTATCTTCAGAATTATCGGAACTTGCCGATATCGGTATTGAGAAAGGTTCTATTGATGAAGAGGAGCACGAATTAATACACGGCTTTGTGTCGTTTCGAAAAATATTGGTGCGTGAAGTTATGACACCACGAGTTGATATTACCGCCCTTTCTAAAGAAACCAAATTTGATGATGCACTTAAAATTATTACCGAATCAGGACATAGCCGTCTCCCACTTTATGAAGATAATTTAGATAATATTATCGGAATACTTTATGCAAAGGATTTACTTAAATTTATTGGCAATGAAAGCGAAAATAAAGTTGTTGAACTTAAAAAATTAGTGAGAACAGCTTACTTTGTTCCGGAAACAAAACTCATAAGTGATTTGATGCATGAATTTCAAGAAAAGAAAATTCACATGGGAATTGCTGTGGATGAGTATGGTGGCACTTCCGGTTTGGTTTCGTTAGAAGATATTATTGAAGAAATTGTAGGTGAAATTCGAGATGAACATGATAAAGAAGAAATGGAAATAATAAAAATTGATGATAATTCGTATGAAGTACTTGGCAAAATTGATCTTGATGAATTAAATGAAGCGCTTGCTACTAAGCTGAATTCTGATACTGATGAATATGATACTTTGGGTGGTTTTATCTTCAATTTTGCAGGAACTATACCGAAAAAAGGATTTAATTTTAAAAAAAATGGATTCAAATTTACTGTGACAGAAGTTTCCAATAAAAGAATTACTAAAGTTTTAGTGCAGAAAATTAATAACGAAACCTGATGAAAAAAGGATGCATATTTAAATTTATATTTATTTTTGTGTTTTTTATTGGAAGTAGTTACTATATCTTAACTAAGTACGGAAATGAAATTTTTAATCCGGTAAAAGAAAAATTGGAGTTCCTTAAAATTCAAAATACTTTGGATGAAATTTCTCAATTAAAATCATCCGTTAATTCGGATTCATTAAATGTGTTGATTAGTAATGTTTATAAAAATTTGGATAAAAAATTTAAAAAAGAAAGAATCAAAGAAAATATTTTTAATGGAATAAAAGAAATAACAAAGAGCAACTATTTTCCAAAAGTGAAATTAAAAAAATTAAAAGAGTTTATTAAACGTTATGAAAAATGATCGTAAAACGGAAATTAAAGTCGGCATTACAGTTGTAATCGGGATTATTGTATTGTTTTGGATTATAAGTTGGGCTAAAAATATCGGGATTTATTCAGATAATATATTTTTAAAAATAAAATTTGATTCCGTTGCAGGGTTAGAAATCGGTGCGCCTGTTCTGATTAACGGCGTAAAAAAAGGACGTGTTAAAAATATTAAATTAGATGGGGATAGCGTACTTGTAACAACGGAATTTGCTTCGAAAGTAAAATTAAATTCCGACGCAACTTTTTCTATTATGATGCTTGATTTAATGGGGGGCAAAAAAATTGAAATTACGCCGGGCATCTCATCTACCAAACTGAATTTTTCAAAAATTCAAAAAGGGAAATTCAAAGGTGATGTTTCTTCCGCTGTAGCTGCTTTAAGTTCCGTGCAAGGTAATTTAATTGGTATAATTAAAAAAATTGAAATTTCCTTAACTGCTTTTAATAAAATTATATCCGATAAAAATTTCGTTAGAGAATTAAAAAATTCGGTGAGACAAATAAATGTTCTTTCTACTAATTTAAACAGATTGGTTTTGGAAAATAAAGGGAAATTATCTGAATTTATTAGAAACGGTAATAATTTGGTTAAAACTTCAAATCAAATTTTATCAAATAATAAAACAGATATTCGTTCTACTATAAAAAACATTCGCAAAATTTCAGTTTCTTCACAAAATTTAATTTTAAGAATTAACAGTATTCTTAAAGAAACCAAGGCAAAACGAAATAATGTTGGAAAACTTTTATACGATAAAAATTTAATTTCGAATTTTAGAAATTCACTTATTCAATTAAATGAATTAACTAAAATATTGATTAAGCAATTAAAATCTGAAGGAATAAATGTAAATACTAAATTAGATATATTCTAAAATTTGGGTAATTAATTTACTATGATATCGGGAATTGGAATAGACATAATAGAGATTGAAAGAATAAAAAAAAGTGTTGAAAAATTTGGTGATAGCTTTTTAAATAAAATTTTTACGGAAACAGAGCTTAAATACAGTTTAAATAAAAAAAACAAATATCAGCATCTTGCGGTTAGGTTTGCGGCAAAAGAAGCGGTTGTAAAGGCTTTGGCAACCGAATCAAATTATGGTTTTAATTGGAAAGATATCGAAATTTATAATGAAAAAAACGGTATGCCGAAAGTAAAACTATTTGGAAAATTGAAAACATATACCAACAATAAGAAAGCCATAAAAATTTCGATGAGTCATACCGAAAATTATGCAGCTTGTTTTGCAATACTTTATGCAAAAGAAAAACAGCAATAAAATTATTTTAAAAAAGTTTAGCTTCTAAACATATTACATTTGATTACAAAGGGTAAAACACGTAATTTAAAAAATAAAAATAGAGTAGATATTAAATAGGAAATAAAAAATGGGAAATCTTGCAGTAAATAATGGAACACTAAATAAGTATTTTGGTATTCTTAAAAATTTAGATGTCGATTCAAAGAAAAATTTAATTATTAAATTAACTAAATCGATTCATTCCAAGTCTAAATCAAAACCGGAATTAAAAAATATTTATGGTGCTTGGCAAGACTCAAGAACTGCTGATGAAATTATTAAAGAAATAGAAGAATCACGTTTTAACGACCGAGATATTGAAAAGTTCTAATGAAATATTTATTAGATACAAATATTTGTATCTATCTTTTCAAGGGTAAATACGACATAGATAAAAAGATAGAAAAAATAGGTCTTCAAAATTGTGCCATTTCAGAAATAACTTATGCAGAATTGATTTATGGTGCAGTGAAAAGTGAGTACCCGAAGAAAAATTTAACGGTAATTGAAAATTTCACAAATCAAATAGTAATACTGCCAATTTTTAACGCCATTAGGATCTTTGCAAAAGAAAAAGCTAGGCTGCGAAAAGAAGGAAAAATAATAAGCGATTTTGACCTTTTAATTGGTGCAACCGCCATTTCTAACGATATGATTATGGCTACAAGAAATATTTCAGAATTTAAACGAATGGATAACATTAAAATTGAAAATTGGATTGAACAGAATTAATAATACGACAATAAAATTACTCTTCCTTATATTCATTTCTTTTTTCGCTTCTAATATATCAACAATTTTTAAAAATTTTATTTAATGTAATATCAAATTATAATGCAGCTTTTATAATTGCCGGAGTAATAGCAGAACGATGAAGAATCATTTGCAATAATATGGTTTTATTTGGTTTTCATCATTAATCGCTTAATTTAGGCTTGAATTAGTTTTAATTACACACTAATTTATATTTTTTAATTATTCGGCATCTCGATATTGAAAATTAAGTTCAAGTTTATATTATTTATACTATTAATATTAACATCACAAACAAATTATGCTCAATTATTAAACGGCGGAAAAACCGTTACCGATACTTTCAAAGTAAATCTTAAAAATACATACCGCTTATCATCAATTACAATTATTCCATATAGTGAAAAAATCAAATTAAATCATAAATTATTGAAACGAGATGAATACGTAATTTCTTATGAAAAAAAAGAATTTCATTTATCGAATTTGCTGCATTACAAATTATCCGATACAATTATAGTAAGATATAAAACGCTTAAGTTATCGCTCCGAAAAGTTTATCGCAGAAGAAGATTAATACGATTATTCGAAAAGAATAATGCCGACACAATAAAAATAATTAAAAACGAAAATTATTCTTTAACTAACGAAGCTATTTTCGGAGCCGGAATTCAGAAAAGCGGAACAATAGTTAGGGGTTTTACAATTGGGACTAATAAAGACCTGACAATTAATAGCGGTTTACGTTTACAATTATCAGGCAGGTTATCGAAAAATCTTGAAATTGTTGCTGCTTTGACGGATGAAAATACGCCGATTCAACCTGAAGGTAATACGGAAAAACTTGAAGAATTGGATAAAGTTTTTGTAAAAGTTCGTTCTCCAAACATAACCGGTACCTTCGGCGATTATAATTTTAAAGAAAGAATAGGCGAATTCGGTAACATATATAGAAAATTACAAGGACTAAAAGGGGAGTTTCATTATGGTAAACAAAGCGCAGTAATTGCAATTGCAAGTTCAAGGGGAAAATTTAATACGAATAAATTTAACGGATTAGACGGGGTTCAAGGTCCTTATCGTTTGATGGGTAAAAATAATAGACGTAATATCATAATAATTGCGGGCAGTGAAAGCGTATATCTTGACGGTGAAAAGTTAAAACGCGGCGAAAACAATGATTATACAATAGAATACGGTAATGCTGAAATTACCTTTACACCAAAAAGATTAATTACATCGGCAAGTCGTATTACGGTAGATTTTGAATATACCGATAGATTCTACCAAAGAAATTTTTTTAGTTCAAATATCAAAACAAAGTTTTTGAACAATCGTATAAATGTTGACGTAAATTATTTTAGGGAAGGGGACGACCAAAATAATTTGATAGATTTGTCACTTTCGTCTAAAGAAAAAAATATTTTGGCAAAAGCAGGCAACGATCGAAATAAAGCGGTTATTTCGGGTGTTTCATTAGTAAAACCCGATTCAAACGGCGTAAGAAAAGGTACCTATACAAAGATTGATACTTTAATTGATGGGAAGTTATTTTCATACTATGTTTATAAGCCGGGCAAAATATCTTCTATTTACAATGTTGTGTTCAGTTATGTAGGCAGCGAAAAAGGGGATTATCAAAAAGAAGGCATTGGTAATTATAAGTTTGCCGGTATTGATAAAGGAGATTATTTGCCGGTAAAATATTTGCCGATGCCGTCATTAAAACAAATGGGGAACATTGTTTTAAATGTTGAACCGTTAAAAGGTTTCAATTTATCGTTGGAGCTTGCAGGTAGTAATTGGGATAAAAATAGATTTTCCAACATCGGGAATAAAGATAATTTCGGTTATGCCAGAAATATTACTCTAAGCTTTTTACCACGACAAATTAAACTAAGTGGAATAAATTTCGGCAAAATCGGATTTTCATATAAAGACAGATTTATTCAGGATAGATTTACAACCTTAGACAGAATTAATAAAGTTGAATTTGATAGGCATTATAATATTAATTCCCAAATTAAAAACAATCAAGAATTGAGAGAAATTGAATTAAATTTGGCACCTGTTAAAGAGGTATCCATTTATTCGAAATATGGTTTTCTTAAAATGGGTTCTCAATTTCAATCACGGCGTTATTTAACTAATCTTAAAATAAACAAAAACAAAAAATTTATAGTAAACTATAATTTTGATTTTGTTAAGTCATTAAACAATGGATTTAAAACTAATTGGCTCAGGCAAAACGGGGAAGCGTACTATTTGTTCGGCATATTTAAGGTAGGGTTAGATTTTCTTGCTGAGGATAAAAGAAACGGTTTAAGTTCGGATTCTTTATCAAACTTAAGTTATAAATATTTTGAAACCGCCCCGTATGTTTCGTTACTGCAATTCAAAGGTTTCGGTTT
>CAZXJG010000031.1:17024-24553 GCA_964640985.1 uncultured Melioribacteraceae bacterium
TGAATCTTATCCTTTTAACGGTATTATGACTAAAGAATCACGTGCAGTTACACAGAATTATTTGTTTTCATATCATGGTATCAAAGAGATTGGTACTACTTTAAGTTTCACTTATAGAAATAAAATGTATTCCAAAGAATTTAAAAATAGAGGTATGCTTAACAACAAAACAATTTTAATCAGATCTCAAACAAGGATGAATTTTTGGAGAAGATTTATTGAGGGAAACGTTTATTATCAGGTTTCTACGCAGAGAATTGCAAAGCTCGAAAAAATATTTGTACGAGTACCTGTTGGAACAGGAAATTATATTTATCTCGGTGATTTAAATCATAATGGAATTGCAGATGAGAATGAATTTCAACCTACAATTTACAACGGCAATTATATTTTGACTACAATTCCTACCGATAAACTTTTCCCAAGTATTAATTTAAAAACAAATTTAAGGTGGAAAACAAATTTTGGAAAAATTATTAAAGGGAAAAATTTTATAGCGGATTTACTAAAACCCATTTCCACAGAATCATATTTTCGAGTAGAAGAAAACAGCCGTGATCAAGATTTAAAACAAATTTATCTTCTCAATTTTTCTCATTTTTTGAACGATAAAACAACCATTATGGGTTCAAGGTATTTTCGTCAGGATATCTATTTTTTCCGCAACGAAAATAACATTTCTCTTAGATTCAGGTATACCGAAAGAAAAAGCTTGAACCAATTTAGCGGCGGTATACAAAGAAGCTATTTTCGTGAAAAAAGTGTTCGGATTAAATTTAGAATGGTAAATGATATGAACAATCAAACGGAATTTATTAACCAAAGCGATAATGAAGCTGCACCTATTAACTTGGCTCGATCAAGAATTGTTACGAATAATAATTTAGTAACTAATTTTTCATACAGACCCTGGGATAATATTGAACTTGGATTTAAAATTAATATAGGACGAAGTAGAAATGATTTGCCGAAAACTCCGACAATTATCGATTTTAACGGTGAAGCGGTTCAATTTACTTTGTCTTTGCGCGGAAGAGGAAGACTTCGTGTTGAAGTTCAAAGGAACGAATTAAATGCCAATACTTTGAAAAATCAAATCCCGTTTGAAATTACTCGAGGAAATATTATCGGGAAAAATTACCTTTTAAGAATAAATTTTGATTATAGAATTGCCAGTAATCTTCAAATAACATTAAATTATCTTGGTAGAAAACAAGGTAGCGAAAAAATTATAAATCAATTGCGTGCAGAAGCAAGAGCTTACTTTTAAAATTTTAATTCAAGAATTTTAATTCAAGAACTTCAAATATTTATTTAAGGAATAATGTAATGAAATTAGTATCCAATCTAATAGAAGCACATATTTTCAGGGAATCTGAAAAGGATTTGGAATTTTTGTTAATGAAACGTTCTCACAATGAAAAATATTCCGATATATGGCAAATGGTTACAGGTGCTATTGAAAACGGTGAGCAAGCTTATCGAACCGCATTAAGAGAAATTTATGAAGAAACACAACTTAAACCGTTAAAACTTTGGACAGTACCGAACATTAATTCTTTTTACGAACCGGAAAACGACTATATTTGTTTTATTCCGGTATTTGCCGCATTGGTAAATGAGCCTAATATCCAATTATCTAAAGAGCATTCAAAATTCATTTGGGTTAAAAAAGAAAAAGCTAAAGAATTATTGGTTTGGGAAGGACAAAAAAAATCGGTGGAATTAATTTATAACTATTATACATATAATCGAGATTTACTCAATTTGGTGGAAATTAATCTGAAATAAAATAATAAGAAATTGGCTTTTAGAAATATTTTTTTAGATTTTTAAGTCTTCAATAAACAATTGTGAGGTATAACTGTGTCGTTGTTAGTAGTAGGCTCAATAGCATTAGATAGTATTGAAACCCCTTTTGATAAAGTCGAAAATGCACTTGGCGGATCAGCAACTTATATTTCGTTAGCGGCTGCTTATTTTACTAATCCTGTTAATCTTATTGGGGTTGTAGGAGATGATTTTTCACAAGAGCATATAAACATGTTGGAAAATCATGGTGTCAATTTGGATGGACTGCAAATTATAAAAGGTGGAAAAACATTTAAATGGGGCGGTAAATATCATTATGATCTTAATGTTCGAGATACTTTATTTACGGAACTAAATGTATTTGAAAATTTTAATCCGGTTATACCGGAAAAATCCAGAAAATCGAAATTTGTGATGCTTGGTAATATTCAACCTGTTCTACAACTTAATGTTCTAAATCAATTGGAAAACCCGCAATTTGTTGTTTGTGATACTATGAATTTATGGATAAATACTACTTTGAATGATTTATTAAAAGTTTTAAAAAGAGTAGATGTTTTAATTATAAATGATTCGGAAGCAAGATTGTTATCCAAAGATCATAATTTAATTAGAGCCGTAAGAATTATTCGTCAAATGGGTCCTAAATATTTAATAATTAAAGAAGGCGAACACGGAGCATTGCTTTTTGGAGAACAATCCGTTTTTTCTGCTCCCGCTTACCCCTTAGAAAATATATTTGATCCTACCGGAGCAGGCGATACTTTTGCAGGTGGTTTTATAGGATATTTACACAGTAATAGAGAATTGGAGTTTGAAAATTTGAAAAGAGCTGTTATTTACGGCAGTACAATGGCTTCTTTTACAGTTGAAAAATTCAGTACAAAAGGATTGGAAAATTTAACAAAACTGCAAATTCATTCCAGATTTCACGAATTTAGAGAGTTATCTCGTTTTGATGAAGATGAATAAATTTAAAAATATCGATTTTCAAAACGATAAATTAATCATAATTGACCAAACAAAACTTCCTTTGGAAGAAAAATATATTATAACCGACGATTATAATAGAATTGCTTCGGCAATTGAGAGGCTGGAAGTAAGAGGTGCTCCCGCTATCGGTATTGCGGCGGCTTATGCAATTGCTCTTGCTTTTAAGGTAAAAAATGAAAATCCCAAGGAACAATTTGAAAAAGCATATAAAAGATTGTTTTCTACCAGACCTACCGCCGTAAATCTGTTTTGGGCGCTGAATCAAATGCGTTTAGTGTTTGATTCGATTAATAAAGATGATATTTATACAAGTTTATTAAATAAAGCTCGTAAAATTCATAATGATGATATTCAAAAGTGCAGCAAAATTGCCGAAAACGGTCTTAAAATATTTAAATATAAATCGAATGTTTTAACTCATTGCAACACAGGGCAATTAGCAACCGGCGGTGGAGGGACGGCATTTTATGTAATAAAAAATGCTTTTGATAAAGGCTTGATTAAACATGTTTATGCAGACGAAACTCGTCCTTTGCTACAGGGTTCGAGATTAACTGCCTTCGAACTGTCGAAAGCAGGAATTCCATTTTCGATTAATGTTGATTCGGCTGCAGCTTTGATAATGAAACAGAAAAAAATTGATTTGGTAATTACCGGAGCAGATAGAATTGCCGCCAACGGCGACAGTGCAAATAAAATTGGTACATATAACCTTGCCGTATTGTGCAAATATCATAAAATACCGTTTTATATTGCGGCTCCTACTACAACAATAGATAAAAACTGTGCCGACGGTAGTCAAATAAAAATAGAACTTCGCAACAAATCCGAAATAAATAAAATTAAAAATATTTTAATAACAAAAGATGAATATGAAGTTTATGCTCCGGCATTTGATGTTACTCCTAATGAGTTAATTACCGCAATTATAACCGATGATGATTTGTTTTTTCCGCCTTTCAACTTTAAATAATTGTTAATAGTACCAGATTCCCAAAATCTTCTCTCGTAAAAGAGCCTTGTATCTTGGGAAATAATAAATCCTCAATTTTACATTGTCCGTTATTTAATAATTGTCCAAATCCGTAAATTTTTCCTTAACGGCAAAACCCTTATCGGTGTTAGTAATTGTTGCAGCGGTTGTAAAAGGGTCATGTTCAAAAATCAATATCCATTCTTCTTCAACGGCTTTCGGTAAAAGATCTTTTTTTTCATGAATAGTAATTAATGGCTGTAAATCATATCCCATTTCATAAGGGATTGGTACGTGTGAAGATGTAGGTATTAAATCACCGCAATAAAGTACTGTTCTTGAATTATCCGATATTTTAACTATCTGTTGTGAAAAAGTATGGCCGTTAAGTTCTAATAATTCTACTTCATCATCAAATTTGATACTACCGTTTATCAAATTTAAAATACCTTCATCATACAAAGGTTTGAATCTATTTTTAAAAAAACTAGCTTTATCACGGTCCGAAGGATTCATTGCATATTCAAAATGTTTTTTCTGTAAATGATACTTAGCGTTGGAAAAAGTAGGAACAAACTTATTGTTTTCCAAAGTTGTTGAACCGCCTGTATGGTCAAAATGTAAATGTGTTAAAATTACATCACTTATTTCATTCGGTGCAATTCCAATATTTTTCAGAGCATGTTCTATTGTGTTTTCTTCTAAATTGATGTTGTAAATTTTAATAAACTTTTCATCCCAAAATTGTCCGACCCCCGTATCAATCAATATATTTTTGTCATTGCTTTTAAGTAATAAACATCTTGCGCCAAGTTTAATTCTATTTGATTCATCAGCGGGATTTGTACGTTTCCACAACGCTTTGGGAATAACCCCGAACATTGCACCGCCGTCCAAATATAAAGTTCTTGTTTCAATTGGGATAATTTTATATTTGCCTATTTTCATTTTTTTCTCTCTAATTGAATAATGGAAAATATTTTTAGTGTATAAAATAAAACATAATCATTTTATACGAAAGATATACCGATATTATTATGATAATTTAATAAATTAATATATCTTTTCTATTATATTTATGAGCCGAATCTGAAAGTCCGATTAAAAGAAATCCGGACCGGTTTTTGAATACAAGACATAATTTCGATTTTATATAAATATATTTTCAAAAATGCGGGGAAACAAAGAATAAAAATGAAAGAAGAATTAGTATATCATTATTTTACCGATGACGATTTTTTGAGAATTTCCAATAAAATTAAGGAAATGGAAAAAATAACGGCGGGGGAAATTCGTGTCAGTATAAAAGAAAAAAAACATCTTTTACACAGCAGGTATAATATTCGTCAAATTGCAGAAAAAGAATTTGCAAGATTAAAAATGGATAAAACCCGCGATAGAACCGGTATTTTACTCTTATTAATATTAAATGAACGGCAGTTTTATATTTTGGCGGATTCGGGGATTAATCAAAAAGTATCGGAAGATACTTGGGATAAAATTAAGAACGGAATTCAGTCTGAATTTAGAAAAGGTCACTTTACCGAAGGAATTATTTTGGGAATCGATAAAGTCGGACAGGTACTAAGTACGCATTTCCCAATTAAACCCGATGATACTAACGAGCTTTCTAACGAAGTTGTCATTTGAAATTATGGTAGCTTGCAAAATAGAGATTCCCGAAATCTCAAAAATACTGGAAATTTTATATTTTAGGGAATCTTGTAGTTAAGATTTCGGGAATCTTTCCAAATAAAAGCTTTTCAACAACACAAATTCCCGTTTTTAGATAAGACTTATTGTTGTTTAGGAATTAATATTTAGCCGGTTTCATCATTTTTAAAGGCAATTGAACCGGGTAATTTCTCTTTTGAAAGATGTTGATACAATATTCCGCCAACTATTAAAATCAAACCGATAATAGAAGAGGGTAATATTTTTTCTCCTAAAACGAATGCAATAAAGATTAAAGAGATAAACGGTGAAAGATACGCAAGTGTAGATGTTTTTGCTTTATTGTTACTTAAATCCAATGCTTTTAACCAAAATAAAAATGTAATTCCCATCTCAAAAAAACCTGTATAAACAGCACCGAGAATAAATATTTTGTCTTTTACATAAAATGAACCGAATAAGAAGATATATATTGCGGTAAAAATTGTTCCGGTAAAAAAAGCTCCGAATAATTTATTTATAATTCCTCTTTTATCAAGCAGATTCAAGGTCCAAAACGCTGCCCAAATAAGAGAGCTTCCGACAGCCAGTATAACGCCGAAAGTATTTTGAAATTTTAATCTGAAAATATCACCATGTGTTGCAATAACAATTACACCTAAAAAAGAAATCACTAAACCCAGAATAACCTTAAAGGTAAGTTTGTGTTTTAAGAAAAAAGATGAAAAAACAGCCATTACTATAGGCCAAGTATAATTTAAAGGCTGTGCTTCTTGCGCCGGTAAAAGGGAATAAGCTTTGAACAAAACAATGTAGTACAAAAACGGATTTAGTAAACCGAATAACAAATTTTTAATTAGAGTATCTTTTTGAAACTCTAAAATTAAGTCGTTTTTATTTTTATAAAAAAGTATGAAGAAAAGCAATATTGTACTTGTAAGAGAGGCATAAAAAAGTAATTGCACGGGGCTTAAGCCTTTAAGTGATAACTTAAATGCCGTTGCGACCGTTGACCAAAAAAATACCGCTAAAAGTGCATAAAAAATAGATTTCAGATTATTATTTTTCATATAAATTAAAAAAGGGATTAAATAAAAATAATTATAAAGAACGGAAATTGTATTACTAATTTAATTTTTTTTATTTTCCAACACTATTAATTAAATATTATTTATAAACAATGACACAATGGAAAGAAACAGAATATAATACATTATTAAAGCCCGGTGTAATGATTATGCTTTATGCGCGTGGTGCATTCCCAATGGCTAATCAAAACGGTATAATTGAATGGTATTTACCCGAGACTAGAACAATTATTCCGTTAAGTAATTATAACTATCCTCGCTCATTAAGAAAATTTATTGAACATTCCGGATTAGAATTTAAATACGATTTTGAAACGATGGAAATAGTTAAAAATTGTGCAAATAGGGATGAAACGTGGATTTCCGATGAATTAATAAAAGCTTATGAGGGATTATTAAATTTAGGTTATCTTCATTCAGTTGGTGTTTATCTTGAAAATAAGTTAGTAGGCGGACTTTACGGCGTAACATTTAAAGGAGCTTTTTTCGGAGAGTCGATGTTTTCAAAAATTAGTCAAGCTTCTAAAAGTGCCCTTATTAAATTAATTGAACGACTAAATGCATGTAATTTTGTTTTACTTGATGTGCAGTTCCAAACCGATCATTTGAAAATGTTCGGTGCTGTCGAAATTTCTTTTGAAAAATATCAAGAGCTTTTATTAAAAGCTTATTCGATAGATACGCAATTCAAAATTTGTATATTTTAAATATTTAAATTAATAATAGCACGCTGATTTTTTAAGATTATTTATGATTAATTATGAAGGGAAATAAAAACTATTAATATTGAAATTGGATTATTGATGAATTTTTGTAAGAAACCACAATTTAAATGAAAGGTTTAAAAAAATAGCTGCGATTATCATAATCAATCATCATAGATCTGCGTGCTATTTCTTTAAATTAATAATAGCACGCTGATTTTTTAAGATTATTTATGATTAATTATGAAGGAAGATAAAAACTATTAATATTAAAATTAGATTATT
>CAZXJG010000032.1:0-22090 GCA_964640985.1 uncultured Melioribacteraceae bacterium
CTATTACCTTAACGTTCAAAGATAAATAATTTTCGATAGCAAAAAATGATATTCCGAAATAATATAACCGGATTTGTAAGGCGACCAGGTTGGTCGCTTAAAAACAATAGAAATCTCTGAAGAAAAAACGAGTGACAAATATTGCCAAACGAATACTTTACTGAAATGGATAATTTATAGTTTCGATGCAATTACGATTTGTACAATGCCGAAGGTTAAAGAAGAAACCTCGATGTTCGAAAATCCGGAATTTTTAAGCAATATAGATAAATTGACATTATTATAAAATTCGTCCACCGATTCAGGTAAATATTTATAAGCTTCATTACTCTTTGAAATTAAGTTTCCGATTAAAGGCAGAAGTTTTTTAAAGTAAAAAAGGTAAACGGCTTTTAATAATTTGTTGGAAGGAAGACGAAATTCAAGTATTGTGGCTTTACCGTCCGATTTTAATATTCTGAAAAATTCGTCGAATCCTTTTTGAATATCGTAAAAATTTCTAACACCGAAAGCTACTGTTATATTAGTGAAACTTTCACTTTTAAATGGTAAAAATTCGGCAACGGTTTGAACCTCTTTACCAGTAATCCAATCGGCTTTTTTTTTGAATAAATTCAACATTTTTAATGATAAATCTGCACCTATGATTTTTCTGATTCCGAGTTTATGGGCAGCAATTGCAAAATCGCCGGTACCGCATGCAATATCAAGCAAAACAGCATCTTTCTGAATTTTAGATAATTTCAAAGCCTTTTTACGCCAGTAAAAATCGATGCCTACACTTAATAAATGATTGAGAAAATCGTATCTTTTTGAAATATCGTCGAATATTATTTTTACTTTTTTCTGTTTATTCATTTTTAAAACGATTTAAATTTTAATATTTATTGTATTCAAATTTAGGGTTATTAGTAATATTCATCCACCAATTATATATTTTTTTACCGCTCCAAACAGCAAAAATCATAAATACAATTCCGCCAATTACATCAACAGCATAATGATATCGTAAATATACGGTTGAAAATATTAATAATGTGCCGACAGGCAAGAAAAAATATTTCGTTTTTGCTTTAAATTTAACAGATAAATACATTACGAGTAAAGTCATTTCCGTATGTCCGCTTGGGAATACGTCGCGCTGAACTAATGCCGTAGGATTTAAAGTTTTTGCGGTTATAGATTCGCCAATATTAAGAATTTCGCGAATATAATTTGTAAGAAATAAACCAGGTAATTCAGCGTTAATATTTCTAAAGTTATACAATGTAAATCGCGGTCCAATTGCAGGTACCAAAAAATATCCTATATAAGAAAGAAAAAAACCGTATACAATCAAGAAAATTTCAAATTTAACGGCTTCCATCCTATTTTTTAACATTAAATCTACCGCTAAAATTATCGGCAGAAAGAAAAACGTTCCATAAGTAATTTGCAGCAGCTCCGTTAAAACAGGTGTTGATATATGATAAAGTATTTTCGTAGGGTCTTGTCCGAATATAAATCTGTCTATGGCTATCAAAATTTTATCATAATCTACTTGTCTGATTGGTTCAACCATAAAATATAATTCTTTAAATGAAAGGAATATTAGGGGAACTATATACCAATAATGTAATTGAGTCCAAAACGGATGATCAAATTTTTTATCTAACTGTGCAAGAATTATTACAAAAACAATTACAACTATATTAAATAAAATAAGTTGATCCCAATATTTTACCCGGTTATAAAAAATAATATTTAAAATTGATAAAAAAATTGCAAAAATAATTACAAGAAAATCAGATGCAAATAATGGAAGAAAAATAGATTGTAGTTTTTTCATTGTTATGTGAATACCTTTGTTACAAGAGTAAAATAGATGATTAGTCCTCTAATATCATTAATGTAAATAAAATCGCTGCTCATTAAACCGCCGGCAGAATCTTCAGGATATTGAAGCAGCTCTTTTACTTCTTCGGAATTTTCTTTATTGATATTATCGAGTACCTTTTCGGCAATATCTTCGGGCAAATCGCCAACAATATCGGTAGCATCGTCGGTATCCAATTCATCAACAATATCTGCTATTTTTACCGTATCAATCTCTTTTAGAATTTTCTCTCGAAGATCTTCATCTAATTCGGTAATTACTTCACTTGCGGTTTCCGTATCTAAAATACCAAATACATAGCGGGCATCGTCATATTTTAAATGATTTATTATCTCGGCAATATCGGCGGCATGAAGACCGGAGAAAATTACAAGTAAATTCTTATCTTCCTTTTCTTCAATTAAATTGGAAATGTTATCAAGTATTTCATTATCTACCTGAATAACTTCTCGAGTTGCTGTTTTTGCGGCTTTGTTATTCATTCAAAAATTTATTGTTTGAGATTTCTAATTGTTTGATTTCCTTTGCTAAGAAAACAAAATCATCGATAGTTAATGATTCGGCTCGTTTGGAAAAATCAAATTCAATCTTCGATAAATTATAAACCTTAAATATACTATTACTTAACGAATTTTTTAAGATTTTTCTTCTGTTATTAAAAGATGCTTTTACAAAGTTAATGAATAAAGTTTCATCAATTTCCAGGTCCCGTTTTTTGTTAAAATAAATATGGATTATAGCAGAATGAACTTTTGGTTTCGGGATAAAAACATTCGGTGAAATTTTAAAGCAATATTTTGGTTTGGAAAAATAATTAAGCAGCACACTTAAAATTCCGTATTCTTTACTATTAGGTTTAGCTATAATTCTTTTTGCAACTTCATTTTGCACCATAAGTACGGCATCTTCAATAAGTTCTCTGTTTTTTATCAGTAAAAATAAAATTGAAGAAGTAATATTGAATGGAATATTTCCAATAATGCGGAGTTTTTGTCCGTTTTTGAATATCGATTTTAAATCGGCATCGAGAAAATCTTTATTCAATATTTTGTATTGAGGGAAATTAAATCTTAAATTGTCAACAACTCTTTTATCAATTTCAAAAGCGGTTAAATTGCTTACATTTTTTGAAAGCTCTTCTGTAAGTGCTCCTTTACCCGGACCAATTTCAATAATATTATCTTCTTTTCCCGGATGAAATTCACTAATAATTTTTCTAATAATATTTTTGTCTATTAAGTAATTTTGTCCGAATCTTTTTAACGGATTTAATTTGTCCATCGTTTATTGTCTTAAGTATAAATTTTCTCTCTATTTAAACATACAATAAACGAAGATAAAATTGATAAAAGACTCACAAATTGTGTTGTAATTTTTTCTGCATAATTGCAAAGCAGATTCGGGAGGGTGAAGTTTTTTCTTTTTTGTAACAATTTTCAAAGGGATAATGTTTTTTCAATTTTTTCCAGCTCATCATTTAATTCGGCCCAAAGCGAAATAAGTTCTTCCAGCTTGTGTTTTGTTTGATTGTATTTGTTCGTTTTTTCTTTTGCCGTTTGGGGATTTGAGTAAACCGATTTTTCCAGCAGTTCTTTTTCTAAAATCGACTTTTTAATTTCAGTATTTTCAATTTCATCTTCAATTTCAGTTATTCTGTTTTTAATTTCTTTAGTAGCGCTGTGTCTTTTATTGCGAAGTTCGGCTTCGGATCTTTTTATACTTTTACGATTTATTTTTTTTGTTTTTTCTTCAGCATCTAATTTTTCTGTTTTGTCTTTATTAAAAAGCTCTCGTTTTTCCAGATAATAATCGATATTTCCATGATAAATCTGCATTTTACGAATATCAAATTCGGCAATTTTATTAGCAATCGGGCGAATGAAATCAATATCGTGCGAAACAATTACCAACTCACCGTTAAATTGAGCAAGCGCTTGTTGGAGAACCGCCTTAGAATTAAAATCGAGATGATTAGTCGGTTCATCCAATATAATTAAATTTGCTTTGGTTAATAAAATTTTTGCCAATGCCAATCTCGATTTTTCACCGCCGGATAAAACTTTTACTTTTTTAAATACGTCATCATCCGAAAACAAAAACGACCCGAGTAACTTCCGAAGTTCTCCTTCCGAAAGAGAATCGGTAAAATCCGAAAGTGTGCTTAAAACATCTTTTTCTATATCTAAATTTTCAGCAATCTCTTGTGAGTAATAGCTGATTGTTGTGTTTTTACCAATTATTACAGAGCCGTTGTTAATGTTAAGTTTTCGTGCTAATATTTTTGAAAATGTAGTTTTACCCGAGCCGTTCGGGCCTAAAAAAGCAAATTTATCTCCTTTTTCAATTTTAAAATTCAAGTTATCGAACACTATATTTTCCTCGTATGAAAAAGAAATGTTCTTTAATTCTATTGGAATATTTGAGCTAAGAGGCGGTTTGGGAAATCTAATTGAAATGTTCTTTTCATCAACAAAGTTTTCTATAGAATCAAGTTTTTTAAGCCGTTTTATTCTGCTTTGAACTTGTTTGGCTTTTGATGCTTTATATCTGAAACGTTCAATGAAATCTTCGGTTTCTTTAATTTTCTTCTGCATATTTTTTTGCAAATTCGCTATTTGTTCAGTGCGCTCAACTTTGAATTTTAAATATGATTCATAATTGCCTTTAAAAAAAGAAATTTTATGTTGAAATATTTCTAAAGTTTTGTCGGTAAGTTCGTTAACAAAATAACGATCGTGCGAAACAATAATTAATGTTCCCTTATAAGAATGCAAAAAGGCAATTAACCATTCTAAGGAATTTAAATCGAGGTGGTTGGTCGGTTCGTCGAGCATTAGTAAATCGTTATCGTTTAACAGAAGTTTTGCCAATTCGATTCTCATTAACCAGCCGCCGGAAAATTCGTCTAAATTTCGCTTGAAATCATTTTTGTTAAATCCCAATCCAACAAGTACTTTTTCGATGTTGGATTCAATTTCGTAAAAACCTCTTATTTCTTTTTGATGATGAATTTCTCCTAATTCATTAAGTAATTTTGTTTGTTTTGCATCATCTAAATTATGGTTAAGTAATTCCAGATTAATTTCACTTTCCCGTTTTTCAATCGAATTAAAATAATCTAATGAATTCCTAACTTCGGCGAATAAAGTTGAGCCTGGCTTTCTAATAAATTCTTGCGGTAAGTAACCTATTCTAATTCCATTCCGGCGAATTATTTTTCCGTTTTCAGGTTTTTCAATTCCGTAAAGAATATTTAAAAATGTTGATTTCCCCGCTCCGTTTGAACCGACGAGACATATTCTATCTCCCTTATTAATTTTTAAATTTACATTTTCGAAAAGAGGAGCATCTGAGAATTGGACAGTAAGATTAATAATGTTTATCATATTAGTAAATTTATTTAATTCAATCCAATCGTTCTGTTTTATTGCCTTAGTACAGCCACTTTAGTCAAAGCAACGTTGTTTGCTCCTTCATCGTAAGCAGCTATAATATAAATTCCGGAAGGTACCAATTTATTATTGTAATCTCTACCGTTCCAAAAAGCTAATTTCCCGCCGGGAGTAATGATATTTTTAATTACTTTCCCGTTAATATTTAAGATTTTTATTTTTGTGTTACTGATCAGATTATCAATTTTTAACCTGTTGTCTATTCCGTTTTTCAATATAAAGGGGTTTGGATAGACAAATAGTTTGGAAAAACTTTCCAGCGGTTTAATTGCAGCGGTAGTTAAAGACGATATTCCAAAGTCTGTTGCCGCATACATTATCCCAAGTTTGTTATTGAACGCAATGCTTTTAATATTGTTATCGGGCAGCGGACTGTTGTCAACGTTGTATTGTGAAATTAGTTGTGTACCGTCCGGCGACATTAAAAACAGACCCGAACTTGTACCAATCCATTTACGGTTTAACGGATCAACTGCAATGCATGTGATATTTCGCTGCCTAATTGCAAACGCACTTGAAATTTGTGATGTAGGATTATTCGGATTTGCAATTATATTTACGCCCAAGGATGTACCGACCCATAGTTCTCCTCTTTTATCAATCGCCAAAGCCGTAATAGTATTGTCGTTTAATCCGTCGGATGTTGTCAACTTTCCCCATTTATCGTCATTTGTATTGCTGAAAGTTTTCTCTTCGTTGAAATAATAGAGTCCTACATCCCCTTGTATAGTAACTGCAAACCACTTTGTATTGTATTGATCAATAACCAAATGCTGCACTATTTGAATTGCCGGCGGGAAAGGACCGCCGAATTTAAAATGATACCATTTGCCATTGTTGGTTAATACACTTAACGGATAAGCTTTTGCAGATTTAAAGTTTAATATCCAAACATTATTTTTCGAATCGGTTTTTATATCGGATATAACAACAAAATTTGTGTCCACTACTATTCCCGAAAGATCCGTATTAAAAGCATTATAAGTGTGAAATTGACCTTTATTAAAAACTGTAAATCCGCGTCCCCAATTGGAAAAATATACCTTCCCGTCGGGTGCTGCATAAATATTATGAAATCCGTTCATTTCTATAGCCGGCACGTTATGGCTGTTGTAATTAACCCACTTTTTGCCGTCGAACATATTAATTCCCGAACCTTCCGCTTGCCTTCCGCTTCCGGTCCAAAGCCTGCCTTGTGTATCAACTGCAAGTGCTTCTACGGAATTTGAAACTAATCCGTTTGGAAATATGTAAGATGTATCTTTAGGAGTCAAATGTAGAATCCCTTTTGTTGTTCCGACATAAATATCTTTTGACGATTTAACATAGATAGAGTTAAAGATTATTTCATTATTACTGAAATAATCAACTGAGTGATTATTTGCATATATATAGATGGTATTGGCAGTAATAGTATAGAGCGTATCGTTTGCTACAGACAAATCTTTAATAAATTGACCTTTATATAAAAATTGCTCCCACTTGTTTTTTGAAAAAATGTAAATGCCGTTATTTGTTCCGGCAATTAGGGTATTATTGAATTTAATTACTTTTACAATCGACTTTACTTGTATATCGAGCGGTGCAGAATAAGAATTCCAAGACTCGGGAGCAGATAAATTTTGTGTACCTTTTTTTTCTATCGCAATTCCTCTGTCGGTTGAAATAAAGATTAAACTTCCCTTTGTAACCGAATTTACTTTCGTTTCGGTAGGAAGTTCCCCGAATTTTAAAATTGTATCATAAAAAGAAAAGTCTGTTATATTTATAAATGATAAGCCGAAATCTGTAGCCACAAGCATTGTATCGCCGCTTGCAACCAAATCGTTTATCTGTTTGTGGTTTTCATCCGAATTATGTATGTCCATAATGGTGCTGAATGAATTTGTTGTCGGATTAAATATATCAAGGTAGCCGTCGGGGGTTCCGACCCAAACTTTGCCGGAACGATCAACTGCAATTGCAGTCAAATTTTGATTATTAAGCCCCTCACTTTTAGTGAATTTCACAAATGAGCTGTCTTTTTTATTCCAGTGGAATAAACCTCCGTCTGTTGCCGCCCAAATTCCATCGTTTGTTACAACAAACTTTCCGACATTTTCCATATCCGTATAATTTTTCCACGTTCCAAGATTTTGGGCAAATAAATTTGAAAACGAGAAAAGATAAACTGCAATAAGAATAAAAGATATTTTCATGATTTTTCCTTTTATAGTAAAAATTTAATTTACTATAATTTTTAAATAAATGAAGTACAGCAAATTTAATGAATTTATCGAAAGCAAAAATAATTTAATTTTTATATAATTAAGATTGCGTGAAAATCGATGCTGTCTCCTGTTATTTGTAATTTTGAAAAAAAAATAATTGATTTTTGGTTGAAAAACAAAGAATAAATTTTTACTTGGTTTCAAATCGATAATAATTACTTTCAACAAGGCATAGCGAAATTTATTATAATCAATGCTTTTTTGAACAAATTAGCCTATAACACACATCAAATTATGATTGAACTGCATTTTTTCTAAAAATACGTAATAGTATCGAAAAAAATCGAACTTATTTGGATATTAGGTTTTTTTTACATAATATCACAAATTCTAAATCACTTTTTGAAGTGAGGAATAATCTGATCTTCACCTGGGGAATGAAGTGGCTCTTGACAAAAAATAATTATATTAATTCATTCTACATATAATCGGGAGATATATCATGAAATTCAAAACTTTGTTGGTAACTTCTTTTTGTGTCCTTTTCATAATTGCAGGCAATAGTATAGCACAAATAAAAAGTATTTATAATCCGCATGAAACGTTTGATCCTAATTTTCTCAGCCAACCGGGAACGGCATATAGAAGCGGCAGTGGAGCGCCGGGGCCATTATATTGGGAAAATGAAGCTGATTACAAAATTAATGCAACACTCGATACTACAAATAAAACGATTGAAGGCAAGGTTAAAATTTACTATACGAATAATAGTCCGAATAACTTGCCTTTCGTCTGGCTTCAATTAGACCAAAATCTTTTCAAAAAATCTTCTCGCGGTACTTTGACAACTCCGGTAGGCGGATATCGATTTGACGAACGGAATTACACAAACGGTTTTAATTTAGAAACCGTGAAAATTACTCAAAACGGTAGAACAGAAGCAGCAAATTATTTAGTTACAGATACCCGGATGCAGATAATTCTTCCCAAACCGGTACATCATAAAGGCGGGAAACTTATAATTACGATTAAATATAGTTTCCAAATTCCCCGTTATGGTTCCGATCGTATGGGTTGGCTTAAAACAAAAAACGGGGTTATTTACGAAATTGCTCAATGGTATCCGAGAATGGAAGTATATGACGATATTATTGGCTGGAATACACTTCCATATCTCGGCGCCGGTGAATTTTATCTGGAGTATGGTAATTTTGATTACAAAATAACAGTTCCCTCCAACCAAATAGTAGTTGCCTCGGGTAAATTACAAAACCCGGGAGAAGTATTGACAAAAACAGAACGGAGAAGGCTTAAAGAAGCAAGTAAAAGTGATTCGACAATATACATTATCAAAGTAAATGAAGTAAATAAACCATCGACGCGCCCGGTGGAAAAAGGAATGCTGACGTGGCACTTTAAGATGAAGAATGCCAGAGATATTTCATGGGCTAGTTCAAACGCCTTCGTTTGGGATGCCGCAAGAATAAATTTACCGGAAGGGAAAAAATCTTTAGCAATGTCTGTATATCCTGTTGAAGTTGCGTCTGACAGTGCTTGGGGCAGGTCTACCGAATATGTTAAGTCAACATTGGAATATAATTCGAAGACTTATTATGTTTATCCTTATCCTGTAGCGGTAAATGTTGCCGGTATTGTGCATGGGATGGAGTATCCCGGTATAGTATTTTGCGGCTGGAAAGCGAAGGGTGGAAGGTTGTGGGGAGTTACAACTCACGAGTTCGGACATACATGGTTCCCGATGATTGTAGGCTCGAATGAACGTGAATATGCATGGATGGATGAAGGCTTTAATACTTTTATAAATATTTATTCAACTAAAAATTTTAACCACGGTGAATATGCATCATATACCAAAAGATTTGGTTCTGCTCCTTTTGTTGTTCCATTCATGTTAAGAAAGAATATTCAACCGATAATGACTTACGCTGACGATATTTCTTCACATTACTTAGGATTTGAAGCTTACTTTAAACCGGCAATAGGACTTTATATGCTTCGTAATCTTGTTTTAGGGCATAAGCGCTTTGATTATGCATGGCGTATGTACATTAAACGATGGGCTTACAAACATCCTACTCCAAAAGACTTTTTCAGAACGATGAATGATGTAGCCGGCGAAGATTTAGATTGGTTTTGGAAAGAATGGTTTATAAAAGATTGGAAATTGGACCAAGCTGTTGTCAATGTAAAATACGATGATAACGATCCTGCTAAAGGTATTTTTATAAAAATTGCTAACTTACAAAAAATGGTTATGCCTGTTATTGTAGAAGTGAAAGAAAAAAACGGGCATCACGGAATAAAAAAATTACCTGTTGAAATTTGGCAGCGCGGCGATACTTGGACATTCAAATATAATTCAACCAGTATGATTGATTCGGTTATTATTGATCCTAATCGGCAATTGCCTGATATAAATTATAAAAATAACATTTGGACTTCCGGAATTAAATTACATAGCCGCCGTCACCGGTAAATGTTCGATTAATAAAGTTTCTGTAAAATTAGAATTTATAAGGACGAGCGATGTCGTTCATTAGCATTTTTAAGTTTTTTGTTTTAACTATAGAGGCTCCTGGAATCTTCTTTTGTCGGAATGGCAAAGCCGAAGATTTCAGGAGTTCTCCTTGTATATAGATGAGGCTCAGACATTATTTTCAAATAATATTTTCTGCATTTTTTCTAATTGTGTTGAAGTAATAAAGTATTTACCAAAATTATAATCATCTCTCTTATTGCCTCCGTGGTAATCACTTCCACCGGATTCTAATAAACAGTATTGATTAATAATCCCCTTATAAAATTTTTTTTGATAATTATTATGCGTAGGGTGAATAACTTCTATGCCGTCTATTCCCGCATTTATTAAAGTCATTAAAATGGATTCTTTTAAATTTCCAGGATGAGCAAGAAAAGAAAGTCCTCCCGAATCGTTAATTAGTTTTAAAGCGCTTTGAGGAGAAATGTGAATTTTTTTTTCGTATGCCGGTGCATAATCACCGAGATATTTTTGAAAAGCTTCATAATAATCTTTTACTATTCCAAGTTTTAATAAAACGGATGCAATATGGGGACGTCCGATGGCAGAGTTTTTTGCAACTTTAATAATATCTTTAAACTCAATATTAATGCCGAGATTATTAAGTTTTTTTATAATTCTTTTTGCTCTGTAATATCTTTCTTCACGGAAAAATTTTAAATATTTCTGCAATTCTTTTTTATGAATATCAATAAAATAGCCTAATATATGAACTTCTTTATCCTCAATATCAGTACTGATTTCCATCCCGGGTATAATTTTTACGCCAAAATTTTTACCGGCAATAATAGCTTCTTCAATACCGTTAACACTATCGTGATCTGTAATGCTGATAACACTTAATCCCTTAAGTTTAGCTAAACGAACTAAATTAGTAGGAGAGTGAATTCCATCGGAAAAATAAGTATGTGTATGTAAATCGATATGAAATTCCATATAAAATTGACCGCTATTTATTTCAAAGATTCACCACAAAGTATTCCTTTGAAAAATTTTACAGGAAGTAAAAAGTTTAGAAACAATTTTTAAATTCCATAATCTATTTTGACTGAAATAATTGTTTTACCATAAAAAATAATTTTAATATGGAAAGTAAATGTTCAAATATAAAGCTCTTTAAAACGTTCATAGTTAAGAATTCTTAATTTTGAACCTTCCATTTCAACCAAGCCTTTTTTCGCAAAAGTATGTAAAGTACGCGAAATGGTTTCTCTCGAAGTACCTGTCATATTAGCTAAATCTTGATGAATAGGTAAGTTTTCAATTTCTACAACTCCTTGTTTAATTTTCCCAACGTTATCGGCTACTTGAAGCAAAACAATAGCTACTTTACCCTCGGTGTTTTTAAGAGAAAGAGCTTTAATTTTCATATCTGCGGTTTGTAAACGTTTTGATAATTCTTCTAATAATGAAATTGAAATTTGAGGATGCTGTTTTAAAAGTTCAAGAAAATCTTGTTTTTGAATCATAAAGAGTTCAGAGTCTTCTAAAGAAATAACAGTTGCTGAATTTGTTAAACCACTAAGGATAGACATTTCGCCGAAAAAATCGGATTCACTTAAAATTGTCAAAATTACTTCTTTGCCGTCGCTACTTTCTCTAGCAATTTTTACTTTCCCGCTAATTACAACAAACAAAGCATTCCCACTTTCTTCTTCTAAAAGAATAACATTATCTTTTTTATATTTTCTTTTTGTGCCTATCTTTCCAATTTGATTTATAATATCACGCGGCAAATCGGAGAAAATAGGTACATACAAAAGGAAATCTGATAATTCAGTGGTCATTATTTATCTCCTTTAAGTTTGTGCCTGTTATTACTATTCTTAAATTATATTGTTAATTAAATATAGGTATTTATTTAAAATAATGAGTAAAAAAATTATTATTTAAAAAATATTTAGAATATCCTCTGCCTCTTTGCTCTTCAATAATAAATACATCCATCAGATAGGCAAAAACACCTTTATCAATCAATACTCTCGCAAAACCGATTTGCTAATTGTTTAAATACAAACCAAAACTGATAGAATTCTCAATAGATTTTTTAACCAGCTCTATTGTTTTACCTTTTGTCCAATAAGTATTAGTTAAAAATGAATGTATTAATGGGATGTCTAATTTTTCTTTTTCGGCTGAGACAAAAAGATTATTAATTAAGTTTATAAAATTCCTAAATAAAAAAATTATGAACTCAATTTAAATTTTATTTAATCAATATTAGTTTTTTTGTATCAACAAACTCTTTTTTACCATTAGTTGAATGAGCTATTATTCTATAGAAATAAACCCCAGATGTTAAATTACTTGCATTAAAATTAACTTCATAAATACCAGCATTTAATTCTTTATTTACAAGTGTTTCTATTTCTTCACCCAACACACTGTATATTTTCAAAGTAACAACACTTTGTTTTGGTATAGCATAACGTATTGTAGTTGAAGGATTAAATGGGTTCGGATAATTCTGGGACAAACTATATTTTTTAGGAATAATATTATTTAATGCTTCAATACCAGTTGCTGTTCCAGTAGTAAAACTAAACGTACTGCTTGTATCACTTGTATTACCTAAATTATTAAGAGCAGTTACTCTCCAGTAATATTTTGTGTTGTCAGTTAATCCACCAATCTGTTTTGAATTAGCACTTACTGTGTCTTTATCATAAATAACAGTTCCTGTAAAATCTGATTTGGTATTAACCTCTAATCTGTATTTATCTGCACCTGATATTGATGACCAACTAAGTGTTGGAGCTAAGCTTAAATCTGTTGCGTTATTCACTGGAGTAGTCAATGTTGGGATTGAGAGTTTCGTTGTAAAATTATATACATCTGAAGTTGTCGTTTTTGATAGTGTATTACTACTAGCAGTTACTCTCCAGTAATATGTTGTATTATTTACAAGATCACTTAAAGCCTGTAGTGTGTCAGTTAATGTACTGTTATCAAAAGTAACTGTTCCTGTGAAATCTGATTTTGTGTTAACTTCTAGTCTGTATTTGTTAGCTCCAGGTGTTTTATCCCAGCTTAATGTTGGTGAAGTCGAAACAGCAGTAGCTCCGTTTGATACAGCAGATAGTACAGCCTGTCCTACAGTAAAGCTGAATGTATTGCTTGTATCACTTGTATTACCTAAATTATTAAGAGCAGTTACTCTCCAGTAATATTTTGTGTTGTCAGTTAATCCACCAATCTGTTTTGAATTAGCACTTACTGTGTCTTTATCATAAATAACAGTTCCTGTAAAATCAGCCTTTGTATTTACTTCAAGCCTGTATTTATCTGCTCTTGATACAGAAGACCAGCTAAGCGTTGGTGACAAACTTGTCCCTGTTGAGTTGTTGACAGGTAATATTAAGTTCGGTTTATATAATTTAGGCGAGGCATTTATTTGGTTTGAAAACCAACTTTCATTACCTGAATTATCGTAACAAGTAACAGCAATATAATATGTTATTCCAGAAGCTAACCCAGTAATTGTATAAGAAGTATTCCCACCAACATCTACCGAGTTTTTATAAGCGTAACCCACAGAATCCGTGTCCCAATAAACCTTGTAACCTTTGAAATCACCAAGAGGGCTAGCATCCCAGCTTAGTGCAATTGAATTGCTATTTGTATTCGTAATCTTTACATTTTGTATTGGTATTGGAGGTGCGGTTGTATCTGGTTTTGTAAGCCAGGGAGTTACATTTACAAATGCATTAACACTATCTCCTTTACCATCTGGATTTTGAGTTGGATGATATGGTCCTGAAGAATTTCCCCACCAATTATTCCAAGCTGTTACTATTTGAGAATTATTATCATTAATAATAGCATTCTTATTATTGTATAAATTAGAATGAGAAATATTAATAGTGCCGTTTTCAATATATATTGCGTCAGATTTATCACTTGCTCTATTTGAATAAAAAACACAAAAAGATAATTGGGGATTCCAATTTTGAAAACCTGTAGATAAACCACCGCCTCTCCTTGCATGGTTAAAACTTATAGTAGTATTATTAAATATAGGATTACCGATAAGTGAATAAATTCCTCCCCCAACATCAGAAGTATTATTTGAGATTACTGAATTATTAATTTTTGCACTAGTGTAAAAACCATTAACATAAATACCACCACCATAATATCCAGATATATTGTTAAATATTATAGCATTTATAATTGATGGATTACTTGAAATTGCAAAAATTCCTCCGCCATTTAGATCTGCTATATTGTAATTAATAATTACATTATTAATTATTGGATTTGCCTGTGATATATATATACCACCACCTGAAGAAGTTGCATGATTATGTGATATTAATAAATTATCAATTTGAGGGCTTGCTTTATATAACATAATGCCCCCGCCATATTGAACATTACTTCCATTTGTAATTTTAAATCCTTTAATTAAGGTATTAGTATCTATTATTCCTGTTGCTGAAATTATAATCACGCTACTTTTGTTATTACCATCAATTACAGTATTGCCTGAATTACCTGCACTTATAAGCTTGATTCCATTTTTTTGTGGCCAAATAATATTTTCATAATAAGTTCCTGGCTGTACCAGGACAGTATCACCTGTTTGGGCAACATTAAGTGCACTTTGTATTGTTGTATATTGCGAAGGTACATTAAGAGTTGTTTGTGAAAAAGCATAAAAAGAAATGCTAATTAAGAAAATTAAAGTAGCATATAATTTTTTCATAACGTTCCTCTTAGCAAAGGAATTTGATTATCTATATAATAGCCTGAGATTTATAATATTCGGAAACCTTAAATATACAAACCTTTATATAGTCTAAAATAGATACTGCTCGGAAAAATATGTGAGAAAAGTAATACCCTAATAATTAACATTATAATTTGTAGATAAAATTATGCTTATGCAAGAAAAATATATCAAATAATTTGCATTTATAATATATATCGTATATTTACGATTAAAGATAAAAGAAATAATGAAATGGCATTTTCAAAGAAAGACGAGTTTACTAAAAACGACATTTGGCTTGCTGATGTTGCTAAAGCATTGTCGCATCCGGCAAGAATAAAAATATTAAAGATATTAACCGGAATGAATGTTTGCATGTGCGGAGATATTGTTGAACATCTTCCGCTATCTCAATCAACGGTATCGCAGCATTTAAAAGAACTGAAACGTGTAGGGTTAATAACGGGTGAAATTGAAGGACCGAAAGTATGTTATTGTATCAATTACGCTAATCTACAAAAAGCAAAATCAGAAATAGATAAATTATTTAATCAAGTTTGTGAATGTTAAACTTTGGAGGATTTTATGTCAGATAGTAATGAACTAAAAAGTATTGTTAAACAAAAATATGGGGAAATAGCTATAAAAAGTGGTGAGAATTGTTGTGGACCAACTTCCTGCTGCGTTTCATCCGATATTACTGATTATTCTGTTTTTAATGATGATTATACAAAATTAGAAGAATATGAAGCTGAAGCAGATCTTAGTTTAGGCTGTGGGATTCCGACTGAATATGCAGATATTAAAGAAGGTGATACTGTACTTGATCTTGGAAGCGGTACAGGGAACGATGTGTTTGTAGCACGCAAATTAGTAGGCAATGATGGAAAAGTTATCGGACTGGATTTTACTGAAGAGATGCTAAATAAAGCAGAAAAGAATAATGAAAAACTCGGCTATCTAAATGTTGAATTCAAATTAGGAGATATTGAAGAAATGCCGATTGATAATAATTCAGTTGATGTAATAATTAGTAACTGTGTATTGAATCTTGTGCCGGATAAACAGAAAGCATTTTCTGAAATATATAGAACATTAAAACCGGGTGCTCATTTTTGTGTATCGGATATAGTAGTAAAAGGTAATCTGGATGAGGAGCTAAGAAAGTCAGCAGTGATATATGCCGGCTGTGTCTCAGGTGCTATAAGTGAAGAAGAATATATCGGCAAGATTGAAAAACAAGGATTTAAAAATGTTGAGATAAAGAAAAGAAAAAAGATTGAAATATCAGATAATATCTTAAAAGAATTTCTGAACGAAGAAGGATTAAAATCATATAAAAATAATGTTGAAGGGATATTCAGCATAACGGTTACTGCTGATAGATAACATTATGAAACACCCATGCTTGATCCAAACACACAAGGGAATGATTATTAACTTGAGTATAATTAAATGGCGATTCTTACTGGAGGTTGAAACATCTCATTGAACAATGAGAAACCCCGCGATGAAACTGCCTTAACAGCTAAGCACAAAAGAATATAGCCTTAGAGCATGAACATGAAATTTTGATTTTCTTAGCTGATTTTGTTTTTTAATAATCATCCTCATGCAAATTGGGTAAGAGGTTTTGTACGCTTACAATAAAAAAAGCTCATTACTACTATAAATTTGAGTTGTTTTTAAGGTTTTAACAACAATATATAAACACATGAATAATTCTTAATTAAGTTGAACGATTGCTGATATAAGTTAAAAGATACATGTCACTGCGAAGCAATCTCTTTTATCCGGCAGATTGCCGCATCGTCTTGACTAATATAGACTCCTTGCGGTGATAGTCAGGGATCACTCAATTTAGGATTTAATTAAAAAGGCAAAAAATGACAATCGAAAATTTGAAAAAATCAATTATCTCAAAAATCAATTCGGTTGACGGTAATGTTGCAGTTGCTTTCGTAGATTTGAATAATGTAGATAATAAGATACTTATAAATTCAGATGAACAATTTCACCCGGCAAGTACCGTCAAAACACCTGTGATGATAGAAGTTTTTCATCAAATAAAAGAAGGTAGATTTTCGCTCAACGACGCGATTTTAATTGAAAATAATTTTACAAGTATTGCCGACGGGTCGAACTTCAGTCTGCAAATTGACAGCGATAGCGGGGAAGATTTTTATAAATATATCGGTAAAAAAAGAACAATCTTGCAACTGCTCGAAAATATGATTACCGTTAGCGGAAATTTGTCGGCAAATATTTTAATTGAGATTGTAAAAGCTGAAAATATTACTCGTTATATGAGAAGCTTAGGTGCGGAAAATATATATGTATTACGAGGTGTAGAGGATATAAAAGCATTTGATTTGGGAATTAACAACAGAGCTACTGCACGTGATTTAATGATAATTTATCAAAAATTAGCCGAAGGTAAAGTCGTATCCGAAAAGTATAGTAAAAAAATGATTGATATTTTGTTACGTCAGCGTTTTAATGAAATAATCCCTGCACTTTTACCGGAAAATGTAAAGGTTGCACATAAAACCGGTTCTATTTCAGGTGTACTTCACGATTCCGGGATTGTTTTTTTGCCTAATGGCAAGAAATATATACTGATTCTACTTTCAAAAAACTTGAAAAATGAAAGTGAAGGTATTAAAATAGAAGCGGAAATTTCACGTATGATTTATTATTTTAGTTATAAATAAACTTTAATTATTTAAAAACAGCATAATTTATTATTCGTCAAAGAGGCAGTTTAATTATATTTGCTGACAAAATATATTTTGATATAAAAAAGGATTTGTTTTAGTGAATGAAAATAGAGTAATAGTAGCAATGAGCGGAGGTGTAGATTCATCTGTTGCCGCTGTGCTGCTTTATGATAAAGGATATGACGTAATTGGGATTACGATAAAAACTTGGAGCTTTATGGAAGTCGGCGGAGCACCGAAATTTGAATCGGGCTGCTGTTCACTTGATGCAATTTATGATGCTAAAAATATTGCGGATAAAATAGGGTTTCCTCATTATACGGTGGATTTTACGGAAGCATTTGAAAAAGCTGTTATTGATAATTTTGTTGATGAATATTTAAATGGCAGAACCCCGAATCCGTGTGTTATTTGCAACAGGAAAATTAAGTGGGAAGAATTATTAAAAAAAGCCGATTCTCTCGATGCCAAATATATAGCAACCGGACATTATGCAAATATCTTATATGATGAGAAAAATAAAAGATTTTGCCTTAAAAATTCGGAAAATAATCCTAAAGATCAATCCTATGCTTTGTGGGGGTTATCACAAAATAGTTTGAGCAGAACTATTTTCCCAATAGGTGATTACAGTAAAACCGAGGTTAGAAAGTTGGCACGAAAATTTGGATTAAAAACCGCCGGTAAACCCGATAGTCAAGAAATTTGTTTCGTTGCGGACAATAATTATGCGAGATTTTTAAGAGAAAGGGTTCCGGATAAAATTGAAAATATTAAAACAGGCGATATTTTTTATCATGGTGAAAAAGTTGCCGAACACAAAGGAATTCCGTTTTATACAATTGGACAAAGAAAAGGCTTGGGTGTAGCGCTGGGGAAACCTGTTTATGTAAGAAAAATTGATAAAGTAAATAATGTACTTGAACTTGGTGATAAAAAAGATTTGCTTCGAAATTCTTTATCCGCTAAAAACATAAATTATGTAAGTGTGAAAACTTTATCCGTCGGTGAAAAAGTGATTTGTAAAATCCGGTATTCCGATAAAGGGAATGAAGCTTTTGTTTTAGAAGCTGATAATAATCATTTCAGCATAAAATTTTTAGAGCCGAAAAATGCAATTACACCCGGTCAGTCGGCGGTTCTTTATAATAAAAAAGGTTTTGTATTAGCCGGCGGAATAATTGATGATAATTTGACGAATTAACAGTTTATTGTTGTTTTTGTTGCGTGTAAAGAGTCTCATCTTTTATCCTTGTCTTTTTTCCGAATTATAAAGATAGGGGACTCTTTCATTTTTTTTCAATTCGACTTTCGGATAGGCGTGATTTTTTGTTTATATTAAGAACAATCTCAATTTCTTTTGGTATTTATAGGTGGGTTAAAAAACTATGGCCGGTTATAGAGTTTCAAACAGGAAAGGAACATTATCACTTAGATTTAACTAATAAATGCAACTTTTTAAGGAGAGGGAATAATTGTTATCTTTCAAGTTAAAAGAGAAAGAAGAAAATCTTTCCCTTTTGAACTGGATAGATAAAGTTTATATTTTGTTCTCCGTCTTAAAAAGTTGAAATATGAAATATTTAACCGATAAACAGAGGTAACCTTTATAGCATGAAAAAAAAGAAATGGACAAAAGAAGATATACCGGACCTGACCGGTAAAGTGATTATAGTAACAGGAGGCAACAGCAGTTTGGGTTTTGAATCCGTAAAGGCTTTTGCCCGTAATGGAGCCGAGGTAATTTTGGCATGCCGGTCTGTAGAAAAAGGTGAAAAGGCAAAAGCCGATATAGGTCCTACAAAAGGGGACACAGTGGTAATCCAGCTTGATTTGATGGATTTCGATTCCATCAAAAGATTTGCCCGGCTTTTTCAGGAAAAATATGACCGGCTGGATGTATTGTTGAACAATGCAGGGATCATGACTTCACCTTACTTCCTCACCAAAGACGGTCTGGAGGCTCAAAACGGGACCAATCATTTCGGTCATTTTGCATTAACCGGCCATCTGATTGAAATAATTATCAAAACACCGGGGTCCAGGGTGGTTAATGTAAGCAGCCTTCGGCACAAATGGGGCAAAATGGATTTTGATAATCCTTTGTATGAAAACGGGAAAGATTACTCGCCTGCAAAATCGTATGCCCGCTCCAAATTGTCCAACCTGTTGTTTACCTATGAACTGCAACGCAGGTTTGAGAAGAACCATATTGACAGCATGGCTGTTGCGGCACATCCGGGAGTAGCTGCGACAAACCTGGTAAGATATGTTGAAAACAAATTTCTGTACAAACTGCTGAAACCACTCTTCCTTGCAATAGCCCAAAATCAGGATCAGGGCGCATTACCGGAGATAAGGGCTTCGGTTGATCCGGAGGTAAAAGGAGGAGAATATTACGGACCGGACGGGTTTGCCGAGAATAAAGGTTACCCGGTTAAGGTAACATCAAATAAAGTTTCTCATAGCATGGAAGATGCCAAAAAACTTTGGGAACTGTCCGGGAAGATAACCAATGTACAGTTCCTGTAGATTGTCTGTACTATAGATTAATATTGACCTACAGAAGGATCAACGGCTTTAAAGCCGTATTAAAAGCCGTTGTTTTCAGAAGGTCAAAAAGTTGAAAAGTCACAGGGTCGAAAAGGTATTTTGGCGGGGAAAATATCATTGACCATAACTCCCGGACATTTTGACTTTCGACTATTTAGGGGTGGAATAGAATAACTTAATATTTAATAAATGTTCAGGGGGTGGAATAGAGTATAATATATAATAGATTTACAACTTATATTATTCCACCCCCTAAACTTTTCAATCATTCTTAGAATCGCTCAATTTAACTTTAATATTTTAATAAAAAAATTTCGGAATGCATTGGCGGAATTATAATAGTTTCATTGTCTTTATTTATCTTGAATAATTGATTTGTATTTAAGTTTATTAATTTTTTCGAATTTCCAAATAGATAAGCTGCATCTGATAAGTCGATTTTACTCTTAAATTTATTACCATTAATAACGACCAGTATTTTCTGATTTTTGAATATTTTGAAGTAATAATAAATTCCCTTTTTCGGTGGAAATTGAACAAACTTTCCTTTTCTTAAAGCAGGGTATTTTTTACGCAGATGCAGTAACAGGCGCGTAAAATTAAAAATATTATTTTGTGATTGTGTTCTCCCTTTTGGGGTAAATGCATTTAACGAATCATTAGGAAAGCCGCCCGGGAAGGGAGCTCTTCTTAGTCCGTCTTTACCTCCGCCATTTAACCCGATTTCATCTCCGTATAATATTTGTGGAATTCCGCGAGTTGTTAAAAGCATTGTTAAAACCAGTTCTACTTTTTTATAATTATTATTCGCCGCATACATCGCACGATCGACATCGTGATTATCCATAAACAAAAGAAGGTCATTATAATTTTTATAAACGAAATCTTTTGCAAAATTTTTATAAATATCCCAAAGTCCCTTTTCGCCTTTTAAGTAACGTGTAAAAGAATCATACATTGCAAAATCTATCAAGGATGGCAAATTAGAATTAAATGGGCGTTTGAAAAACGAATTTCTTTGATATTTTGCAAGAAATGCTTGGTTCCCTGTCCAAATTTCACCAACAATATTAAAATCAGGATATTCTCTTAAAATAGCCGCCGCCCAATCGGCTTCATATTTTTGATAAACATAAGAATAAGTATCTTCGCGTATGCCGTCGATACCGGCATATTCAATCCACCAAATAGTGTTTTCAATTAAATATTTAGCAAGAAACGGATTGCGTTGATTTAAGTCGGGCATATAATTTGTAAACCAACCCCGTTCGGTAAGTTTTGGTGTTGTTTTATCGCCGTGAATATCTATAAAAGCTATTTTATTGTTATTTGCGGGTAAATGTTTTTTTACTGTTCCGTTAATCCAATTATCGAATGGTAAGTTTTTAATCCAGGGATGATTAATACCGATATGATTACTTACGTGGTCTAATATTATTTTTAATCCCTTTTTATGAGCAAGAGACACTAATTTTTTATAAAGTTTGTTGCTCCCGAATCGCGGGTCAATTTTGTAAAGATTAGTTGCTGCATATCCGTGATAACTCATCCACATATTATTTTCTAACAAGGGTGTAATCCAAAGGGCGGTAACACCTAAATTTTTTAAATAATCGAGCTTATCAATAATTCCTTGTATATCGCCGCCGTATCTGCCGTTTAAAGTTCTCGGTTTAAATTGTTCAAAAGGATTAGCGATATGATCATTCGTTGTATCGCCGTCATCGAATCTATCGGCAAATATTAAATAAACTACATCTTCATTATTAAAGCCGAGATGATCGGCAGGCTTTAAACTTCGTTTAAAAATTGGGTATAAAACGTTTTGCATTTTACCGTTTTTTTCAAATACCAAAGTATATTTACCGTTTGATAATTTAGGGGAGATAAAGACATCGACAAATAAATAAGAATTACTTTGTGCATTGGAAATTTTTGTAATTTTTAAGTTTTTACTGCGTACCCGTACTCCATTTAAATTTTTACCATAAACCATTAACTGAAC
>CAZXJG010000033.1:0-22033 GCA_964640985.1 uncultured Melioribacteraceae bacterium
TTGATGAAAATGACAAAATTTCTTATGTGACAGTAAAGTATAATCAAAACATAGATACACTATTGGAATCAGTAAAACCTTCAAAAGATAAATTTACTAATTCAAAATGGGGATTATTTGATAAAACTAAAGGGAATATCTTCCGTAACATTGTTCAATCATTTTCACATGGACAAAATAATGATTTGGTTAATTCGCCGTTAGGAGTTATTAAAGTTTGGTGTGATAATCCGGAATGGGAGTTTAAAAGTATAAGTAAATTAATAAAACCCGGACTTACAATTATTAATATACTGCAAGAAAAATTAGAAGATTTAGAATTGATCGATGGAATAAAAAGAGAAAAATTTTTACTTAATAAATGTATTACAGAAATTATTACGTTGTTAAAGGAAAAAGGTAAAATTAACAAAGAAAAGGAAGAACTTTCTAACCAATTATATTCTTTATTTAAATTTATATCAAAATATGCAAAACAAAACTAAAAATATTTTTATAAAGGAAGATAGTAAAGATATTTGGGAAGAGCCGTTAAAAAGTATATTCCCGGAAGCTGATTATAAGCTAATCTGGGATGAAAATATGTTATTTGGATCCGATCCTAAATATAATTTAGATGATATTGATTTAATAATCTGCGATTACTTTCTTAATGAAAATGGGGAAGAAAAATATGGGGATGTTTGGTTAAAGGAGAAAGTTTTATCCCGCGATACTGACATACCAGTTGTTTTTTGGACTTCTTCGATGAATCCCAATGTTATTAAATCTACAATTATCGGAAGCGAGGTCTTCTTTAAGAAAAAGCTAGTTCTTAATAAATTTAAGGAAACAGTTGATAGATTGATAAATGAAAGAAGGAGTAAAAAATATTATCCGCTTTATAATTCATTTTTTAATCAGAAAATAAAAAACGAGGAGTATCGTAAAAGAATTTATCATATCTATTTACAGGCAAGTAGACGTTTAGAAAGCTTTTTTGGACAAAGTAAATACCATGCAGTATTCAATGCACACGGACTAATCCACATACAAAGAGTTATTGATAATCTGGCAACTTTAATTAAATATGTTATTGCCGAAGAATCTGATTTTTTTAATGAGAAAGATTATGTAATAGTTTACTTAGCAGCACTATTGCATGATTTAGGTATGATACCTGATGAATATGATGAAAAGATAGAGTTTCAAAGCTTTAGGAAATTAAGAGAGGAACATTGTTTAAGAATTTTTAAATGGATTAATAACGATAAGATAAATAAGAGATTAGAATTAAAATCAGAATATAGATTGGATAGTTTTCCAATAGAATGTCTCAAAGAAAAAATTGCTTTTCTGACACTTTATCATGATGCTAATTATGACTTTAGTAAATTTCCTGAAAGCTCTTTTAAATCAATATGTTCATATAATAAATCCTTAAAAATTAATTATTGTGTAATTAATCAAATCAAGACTGATAACAACTTAAAGGTACTATCCGGGTTGCTTGCACTTGCAGACAAAATGGATTATGGTAAAACAAGAACACCAGTTCAACCAATTAGAAAGAGTAATTTTCGCAGTTTACGTGATGAATTTGAATATACAAAAAACGAGGTAATAAAAAATTGTGAGATAAAATTAGAGAACGGAACAAAAAAAGGAGCAAAAATAATATTTAATTTAGACTTTAATTCAGTCAAATCAACAATTAAGGCTAAGGAAGATTTATTTGACAAATTTAAACGAGAAGGAATTAGTAAAGAAATAGACAAAGTTTTAATCAATGACAAAGGAATGGATTTAATAGTAACTGATTTACAGAATGAATTAAAAGAGAAATCTTGGGCAAACATCAAACAAGCGTTTTCTAACTCGGGAAATCATTTTCTTAAAACTATAGATTTGGTTATTAAGGGGAATGGCAATTTAGGATTAAACCGTGAAATAGATTTACCTGAAAAGAATAACAAAATTAAAATTACTTGTAAAGTGAGTCTTGATTGGCAAGAAGAAGCTTTAATGAATTATATCTTTAAACCAAATAAATATCAATCATTGTCGATTGAGAAAATTTCAGAAGGGTTTTCCGGCGCCAAAGTTTTTTATGTTAAGGATATTTCAATTAAGACATATAACAATCAAAAAGATTTTTATCACGGGCAAAATAAATTTCTTAAAATAGGTAAATATGATAAAATCCATAAAGAAGTTAAAAATTATAAAAATATTGCAGTAACCTATTTACCTCCTAAATCAACAATCGGACACATTGAAGAATATAAATATTTAGATTATGGTGGATACATTGGTAGTATAATTGAAGATGATGATAGTACAGTAACAAGTCTTGAAAAATTCCTTAAAAAAGATCTTTCGTTAATAAATAATTATATCAAAAAGTCTTTAGAAATTTTTTATAACAATATAAAACCAATAAAAGATAAAGATAATGTTATTAAATTTTATACAAACTTAATTAATGCTAAAAAAAATAAAATTTTAGAAAAAAAGAGTCAAACAGATGGAGAAAAATATTACTTAAAATATCTTAAAAAATTTGAGACTATTTTGAATATAATTAATAAAAATAAAAAAATTGATCTTCATGCTTCTATTATTCATGGAGATTTTACTTTTAAAAATATTCTTCATACTGGGAACAACATTGTTTTCATCGACTTTGCCAATTCAGGTTGGGGACACTATTTCTTTGATTTTGCAAAATTAGAACATAATATTATTAATGAAATTTTAATTAAAAAATATAAAGCTAGCCCTTCTTGCAAATTTAAAAATACAATTAAAAAAGTATCACAAACAATATGGGATCAAATTCAAATTAAAAAAGATAATAATTATGAAATTGAAAAATTATTTGCTTCCCTATTTATGAAATTATGGTGCTTAAAATATGAAATGAAATATGAAATACCGATCGAACGCAGAGTAAAAGAATTTAATCAAAACTACAAAGAATTAACTGAGAAAATTAACAAATTTTTCTAATTAAAAATAAAAGTGCTTTATGAAAATAAAATTAATTCCAATATACCTGATTATTTTTACATTTATTTTTTACTCATGTTCAAATGTAAGTACTAACAACAGCATTGGCACAAACCAATCGATTAATATAAGTCAGAAAGAAAGCAGACCGGGAATAGATTTATTCCTTTTAATAGACGAATCCGGAAGTATGGTCGGGCAAAAAGGAACGGATAATGCAGGAATTCGTTATGATGCTTCCAAATATCTGCTTCAAAGCATTTTTGTAAAAACCGCCGATAAAGATTATCCAAACAGAGTTTCAATAATACAATTCAGTGATAATGCACATGGTACCGGTTTATTGGATGTTTTAGCTGGAAATTTACCTCGGTTTCAAAAAGGGATTATGCAGCCTGCCAATCCGAATGGGAATACCAATATTCTTGCAGCGCTTAAAGAAGCAAAAGCAGAGTTTGAACATGCTCCAAAATATTATAACCGGCGTGATAGAGCAATAGTTATTTTTACTGACGGCAAGCCGGAAAGGGGAAATAATGAACCCCTTTCCGTTACAAAATCATATTTCAATGAAATAAAGAAATATGTTAACAAAGAACTTAAGAATTTTAAAATTTATGTTATAGGGATTAATAATCAGGCTGCTACTGTTAAATTTTCTGAAACAATAAAATATTGGAAAGAAATTATTCCTGCCGGGAATATCTTACCCATAAAAAACATTAATGATCTATATTCCAAATTTAATTACACAATCGGAAAGATACTTGAAATTAAATCATCATATAAGAATCTTATTAAAGATAACGGTTATTTTTCTGTTAACCCGTATGTTGATAATCTTGAATTTCATATTTTTGCACTTAAACAATTGAAATTATCAATTTATGATCCTGATAATAAATTGATAAAGATCGATACCTCATTTGCAAATATAAACCAGGAAGGCTATATAATATACAAAATCGATAATCCGGTTCCTGGTAAATGGACGTATCATTTGCAGCGAACACCGGGTGCTAAACAGCCGGTTAGAATAATTATAAATGAAATACCCTTTAGATTAGAGCTATTATCACCGGAACCAATATTTAATAGCTACGGTCAAATAATTTATCCTCTTGGTAAAAAAGTGCTTCTTAAAGCAAAATTTACCAAAGAAAATGGACATGAAATAAAAGAGTTGCCTGATTATCCTCTATCTTTTGATGCTAGAATAACTTCTGAAGATAACCCTTCGTTTGATAAGCAAATTAGATTTTTGAAGAAAAATAAAGCCGGTATTAATTATTATGCCGATAAGTATATTATTTTTAATAAGGAAGGTAAATATAACATTAGATTAAATGTTAAAGGAGGTACATCTGTAGAATTCACTCAAAATGAACCGGTTGAGATTGTAAAAATTCCTTATTTTGAAATTATTAAACCGAAACCTTTAGAGAAATTTTCTTTAGGTTCTCCTATAAATATTATAGTTGCTTTAAAATATGGTAGTGAAGATGTTAATCCTAAAAATATTTTTGAGGACAATCCAAATAATTTGATTCTATCTCAAGTTATCAGTAACCCCGAAAACTTTAGATCAGCAGCAATATGGTTAGATCAGTCAATAAATAATCCATCATTATTTATAGGCACCGTTCCTCAATCAGCCAAAAAATTTAATACCGACAAGAAGGGGAATTATGTTTTAGCATTTGATTCGAAAGTTACTCCTATATTAAATTATAAATTATTTCCTATAAAGCAGGTAACTTCTTTTGATATTATTATTGTTCAATCTTTTTGGCAATCAGTATTTTATTACCTGAAACTTATTTTTTTCATTTTATTAATATTATTCATTTTTGTGGTTATTATTAAGTCTTATCTAATCCTTTACAAAGGATTTAATTATAGAAAGCCAGGAGAAAGTTTAATTGCATACTTTGAAGGAGCTTATGGACCGGGTGCACCAGATGAACCTAATACAAATAGTAAGAAAGAATTAATTGGACACTCTACTACTTTTAATAAAAAATCCAGAATTGTTTCCGTTAAGACAAAAATTAAAAATGAAAAAACCAAAAAAGTTGATGCAATAGTTTGTAAGTTATGGGTAAAATGTAAAGATAAAGATGCTAAATATATAAAAATTTATAAAGACTCTTATTTAAAAAATCTTTTACCATGGACCAAATCATTATGTCAGATTTCTTATGGCCGTGCTGTTAGTAATTATGAAGGGAGAAAATTACATTTTGAAAGGCTGAGAAGAGAAGATACTATTATTAATGAATCTCAAGAAAAACCGGATGAAGATTCTGCTTCATCAAACATTTTAAATTTATAATAATTAATAGGTGAAATAAAATGGCAAATTCAATTATTCTTATTGGTGTCGGTGGTGTAGGTAAAGGTGTATGCAATCATATTAAATATGAATGCCAAAGACAATTTGGAAGCTTAAGACAAGCCAATACATTTCTTCTTAGTATGGATGGACCGGCAGACGATCCTTTATATTATCTCCCGGGAGGTTTTCAAATTGATACAAATGCCGCCAGTAAAGAATTCTATCAATTTAGTGATAAGTACAATCCTGAAAGTGATATTGAGTCAATTTCACAAGGTAATGTTGATAGTGAAATGGCAAGGTGGTTAAAGCCTAAGGATGCAAATAATGCTTTGAGGGGAGGTCAAATTAAACCATCAGCCGGATTCGGCGGTCAGCGCGTACCGGGTCATGCATATTCTCATAAAGATATAAGTAACATAACAACTAAACTGAGTTCTTGGATTCAGGAAGCCACACAAGATGTTGGCAACAAAGATATTTGCGTTATTTTTCTAATTGGTTCTCAAATCGGCGGCACCGGTTCCGGATTGCTTTGGGATATTGGAGGGATTTTAAAAAATAAGATTGGATATAATCCAAGGTCTAGGCCTTGGTTAATAAATATCTATCCGCTTCCTGAAGCTTTTTTAAAAACCACTGACAAACCATTCTTCTTAAGTGCAAAAGGATTTTCCGGTTTACAAAATCTTTTACGCTTTCAAATTGCTGATATAAATTCTCCGACAATTATAACTTACACAAACGCTATTAAAAATAGATATGGTAAAATTATAGATGTTCCCATTTTAGTAGATGGACAAAACGATTTGCAATATTATTCAGTTAAGCCGCAGGTTGGTATTATCCCTATAGTTTCAAACTTTATATTTTCTTATATACAAGATCTAAACACTGAAAGAATTACTCAACCGGACCTTATCGATTATTCAAATCAATGCGGCTTACAGCCAAGAGGTGAAAACTTTGCTTCTATGGGTGTTTACTCAATTACATATCCATGGAAAGAAATTCTAAATACTTTTAAATATAGGTTTACTGTAAATTTTTATGAAAAAATATTTGAAGATAAAGAAATACATGCTGAAGAAGGTAAAAAGGAAGCAATCAAATTTTTACAAACTAAAACTTTTCTCAGTATGTTTTTATATGATAAAATTCAAATATGGAAACAAAATAATTTAATAGGTATATATAAATATTATAAATTTGGTGATGCCAACGATGATACTACTCCTGAATTTTTTGACATTGATGAAATTAAGACTAGATCTTTTGGATTTAAGCGTAAAGCTGATGATTTTGTCAATGATTTAAATGATCAATCGAAAAATTTTTATGATAAAGTTCAATTTTTCCTTGAGAATCAATATAGGCATATCAACGATAGCTTAGTAAATTCTCTACAGATGAAGATCATCGATTTCTTTTATACAAAAGATCGTGAAAATAAATTAGTACCGCTTAATCTTCGGGAAGCTCCTCACTCAATTATCTTATTCGAAAGCTTCCTGCAATTCGTTAAAGATAAGGCAAACCGATTTCATGAATTATTGCAAGATGAATATAACAAAAATGTACAAATTGCAAATAAATTATTAAAAGAGACTGATAAAAAATTAGCAGACGGACTGCCTAATAAATGCACTGAAGCTGAAATGAATGAATTTAGAGAAAATGTGAAATTAAAATTATCCATTCAAGCTTGGGATGGAGCTCTTAAAAGTATGATAACTCTATCGAATAATATTAGAACTCATATCTCAGAACTTTATGATTGCATAGGATATTCTGCAGATGGATGGCTTACCATTATGAGTACTTACCATGATAAAATGTTAAAAGAATGGTATCGTCAAACCTCATTCAGAGCTGAACGTGAAAAATGGTTGGGACGAAGATATGTTCCAAAACCTTTTAGTCAAGGCGGAGGGTTGTCTGAAAAAAAGTTTTATAATGATATAGCCCCTAGTCATTTAGAATTGATGATGAGTTCAATTTGGTGGGATATCGCATATACACCGCAGAATCCTTCGCAAAGTAAATTTCTTTTAACAGTTCCAAATGTCCCGGGATATAATCCTCAATCCGTTAATGAGTTATATAAAGATGTAATTAAAGATGATTGGTTGCAAAAAACCGAGTATTATTCTTTCGAACATCATATTAAATACGCAGAGGTAAATTTAATTAATGAAATAAAAAATAAAAATATATGGGAAATGCTTTTGTTGGACTTTAATCATGGTTATATGAAATCGAGCTCAAAGACAATTACTAATGAAATGAAAAATGAAGAATATTACATTAATAAATTAACAAATGAATTGTTAAATTTTTCTAACGTAGGAATTAATGCTGATTCTTTTTCCGGTAGTTCGGAAAAACGTGTAACACGTAATTATTATTTTTCTCCATTTAGCTATATTGGTAAATCATCTTTTGCTGAAAAATTTCATGCAAGGATACAATCAATTACTTCCAGAGAGCCGAATTGGAGAATAGTGGATACATCGAATATTCATGAAATACGAATTAATAAGGTTTTAATCGGTGTTGCTCCTAATAACACTAATTCATATAAACAAGGAATGGCAGACTATTTGAAATATTTAAAGGATACTACAGCCTATCCTTTAGATATTTATTCAAATGAACAAAATGCTGAAAAATTAAGAAGAATTGTTGTTCAGTTTATTGATAGAGATTTTATGAGAGTCTTTATACCTGAAGTTGTACATTTATTAACTGACTCAGTTGAAACTTATAAAAATGGAAAAATAAAAAAGGAAACGGAGGTATTTGAGAAATTCTCACTTATTTACTTAACTGATAAATTATTCCTTCCCGAATTTATTGAAAGTGAAGATAAAGCAAGACCGCCTATTATCCGACTGAAAATAAAATTACAAGGTAAAGATAATGATTTCCGTTTGGGAGAAAGCTGGAACCTGCCTGAAATTGTTAATAATGTAATGAAAATTGATTATAAGATTTCTAATTCATGGCAAGAAAATCCTGTTAGAGCCAAAATAATAGAACTATGGAAAAAGATTGAATCCGAGGAAGAAAAAAAGGGAACGGAGTCATTTAAACAATTTTTAGAATCTTTAAAACAAAAAGTTTTGGATGGTGTAATTAGGCTAGATAATAAACCTCCTGATAAGGATTATAATTTCCCTATTGATGATCTGTTATTAGCTATGAGAGCAGCAGTTATTCATTATACTTCTAATGCATTATTATATTTTAAATAAAAGCCTTTTCTTTAAGGTATTAATATAAAATTAACCTAATTAAAAGAGATTAAGACAATATATTAGTTTCTTCAAGAAAAAATTGAATCTGATAAATTGCTGCAAGACATAATTGGTAATTACATATAGATAACTATTTAAATTACTTTTTGAAAAAATATACGTTATTAAATTGGCAGAATGATTAAACTTAAATATAATATTTCAAGGAGTTTTATATGAAACTAAAAATAATTATTCTATTCACGGCAGTTGTATTATCTTCAATATTTACTGCATGTTCTAATAAACCCCCTAACAAAAAAGTATTAACAGCCATAATAAAAACCCAAATAGAAAAAAGATTACCCGGTTCTTGGAATGAAAGTTTCCTAAAAGGCGAGAATGTTAAAGTAGATTTGATAAAAATTTTACAGCTTGGAAAATTTAATAAAAGTGAGAAATATTGGCCTGTAAAAGCACACGTTGTAGGAACGTACCAAATTAATGTTTTAGTTAAAACACTAACTAAACACTTTAATAAAATTGGAGACTTTAAAATATTTAAAGACGATTACGGCAATTGGCAAGCTGCAATGAGTAATCAGTGATGAGTAATCGGTGATGAGTAACCAGTGATGAGTAATCGGTGATGAGTAACCAGTTAAAACAGCATACTGTTTGCTCTTTACTGTTTACCGTTTACTCTTTATGTTTACTCTTTACTGTTTGTGGCTTAAGTTCACAATTTTGATTATATACAATCTTAGTGCGGCAAGCCGTAATTATAAATTATAAAACATTATGAGTATTGAGCACATAGAAGTAGATTCCAATGGAAACCTAAAAAAATCACTATTGCTGATTGACAATACAAGAATTGAAATAAATGTCAATTGCCTTGAGAGATACTCTAAAAATCAAAACGTTGCTGCCGACAACAAAATTGCCGCTCTGTTTGAATCTTATAGAAGACATGAAATTACCCCGGATAAATTTGTGAATGAATATTTAATTCAAAAGGATGTTCTAAAACGGAAATTCATAGAAAATTTAAAAATATTTAATGATGATTTTTCTTTTTACTCATTTAATTCACACGATATTTTAATTAAACCGGTTCTTGAATATTTAAAGTCTGAATCTGAGTCATACATTCTTAAAAAAAATATTCCGTTTAATGACATATCAAACTGCTTTTTAAAAATTAAAGGTACCCCAACAAGCAACTTGCAAACTTTTGATTCTATTTTAGATGGTTATAAATTTTATCCCGAAGTTTTATTTGATTCAGACAAAAACAGCTACAAGGTAATTGATAGACTTGTTATTATAGATGATGTAATATCGAAGGGTAAAGCCATATTTGCGTTACTTAAAAACCTATATGAAAATAATATTATTATTCACAAAACAATAATAAACGCGAACTTCATATATTGTATTGAATCGCGTTACAGCAATTTATTAGTAAATAATTTCCAAGTACCGGATATATAAAGTAAGCGAAGTTACAATGATAAAAACAAAAATACAAGAAGGTGTTTAACAAAGCGCTTTCCTTATGGTGTTATTTATGAAGTGACGGAAGATGATATATTTATTATTGCTATTATGCAATTAAAAAGAAAACCGAGTTACCGGAAGAAAAGGAAAAGATAAAAACTAAATAAAATAACAGACAAAAAAAGATGAGATTAAAAAGGAAAAAATTAAGCTTACAAAAGAATTGTATCTTCAAATTACAAAATTATTAAAAGATAAAACAGTAATAACTAGTATTTTATACTGCTCTTTTATAGTGCAAAAAAATGAAAATAACAAAAGAATTTAATGACAGTAATAAATAATTTAATTGAAAAACTAAGTACTCTTAGTAATATAGAGATAATTATTATTGTAATAATAGTTATTATTATTATCATTATACCGTTGCTGAAATTTGCATTATCAATCGGGAAACGTGTTGTAATCGGATTGTTATACGCAGCTTTTACGTTTATTATACTCACGCAGTTTTTTAATTTCGGAAATGAAACAGTGGGGATTATTAGTTTTATTGCATTTTTAATCGGCTTCGGGATTGGAAAAATTTTCCCGTCGAGGGAATAATCATTGATTTTTATTATTCCAAATTCTTTGCAATTTAAAATCAATTCTGCAAGAGTTTCTCTTTTAAATAAATAATATTCTTTATTTCCGATGGATCTTGTTTACGTAAAAGAGACAAATAATAAGATATCCAATCACCTTGATATACCAAATCGATTAAACGCATGCGAAAATCGTCGAAATTACTTTCAAGATTAATTACTTCGGCACCTTCCTTTTTAATTAATTCAGAAGTAATTTTTATTCTTTTAATTATTTGTGTCGTATAATTTCGATCTAAAATAAAAATCACTTTTGCATTTAATAGATATTCCGAAAAAGTTTCCCAGCCGATAATTTCATTGTGATTCATTTCAGGTAAAACATTTTGAAAAGCGTGCAGTTTCGAATTTTCGTTGAATTGACTTTTTAATCTTACCCCTATTGCCGAGGTTAAACTATCTACGGAATAAATAACCGGGACAAATCCGATTAAAGATTCGGCTATTTTATAAAGCCGGTTATTATCTCTACTAAAAGTATCTCCGCTTTGTTTTAAATATTCAACAATAGTTTTAACAATTTTATCTTGCGCAGGAATTAATTCCAGTATTTGAAAGGTTTTTATCAAGGTAAAAAGATTTAGAAATAAAGCATATCGCGGCTGATATCCTTTAGGAAGTTTTGCTATGGAAATATTATGTTCATTTGCAAAATGTTCTAATTTACCATTAGTTGTAATACAAAATATTTGCGCTCCCCTTTTTAATGCATCGCTGCCGGCTGAAAGTGTTTCTTCCGTATTACCGGAATATGAGGAAAGAATTACGAGAGAATTTTCATCAACAAAATTAGGTAAGTGATAATTCCTATTTACAAAATATGGAATTGTTAAATAATTCTGGATGTAATTTAAGAATAAATCCCCGCTAATTGCAGAACCTCCAAGTCCCGAAATAACAATATTTTTTATTTTTTCTTTTTTTAATCTTGATAAATCAAATTCATTATTCCAAGCAAATTCAACTTGATTATACGAATTTTTTATCACATTGAATTGATTTTGTGGATCATATTTGTTAACTAACTCTGTGATTTTCATTTAATCCCTCAAAAAATATGTTCTGTATTAACCTGAATTTCTTTATTAAATTTTATCAATCTATCTTTAATCTCTTTTTCCGTATTAAGTTTCAGTACTTCATCAACTAAGTTTTTTGCTTCTTGAAAATTTAGTGCTCTAATTATTTTTTTTATATTCAAAATAGCTGCAGGCGAAACACTTAACGAATCAAACCCGAGACCTACTAAAATCGGTATTGCGATAGGATCGGCTGCCATTTCACCACATATTGACGTTGAGGCATTACTGGCTTTACTTTCTTTAATAACGTGAGCTAATGTACGAATAACTGCCGGATGAAACTCTTGATATTGATCGGCTACAATTTCATTGCCTCTATCAACAGCCAATAAATATTGAATCAAATCGTTTGTGCCGATACTGATAAAGTCCACCTCATTAGCAAAATCTTTTGCCATAACGGCAGCAGATGGCACTTCAATCATAATTCCCAATTCCAATTTATTACAATACTTACAATTTTCTTTTCGTAATTCATCTTCACATTCTTTAATAATTTTTTTAGACATTCTAATCTCAGCAATAGAAGCAATCATAGGCAGCATAAATGATAAATTTTTATGAATATTAGCGCGCATAACAGCCCTAATTTGTGCTTTATATATATCAAGGTTATCGAGCAGAATTCTTATTCCGCGCCAGCCCAAAAAAGGATTCGGTTCTTTTGTATCGCCCGGTAATACTTTATCACCGCCTATATCAAAAGCCCGGATTATAATTTTTTCCGGATATATTTTTTCCGCTAAATTTTTATAAACCTTATATTGTGTTTCCTCTTCGGGAAACGATTCATAAACATCGAATAACTGTTCGGTTCTTACAAGACCAATTCCTTTGGCACCGTTATTAACAATATAAAATATTTCCTCCATTAAATCTAAATTAGCCATCAAAACCACTTCATGTCCATCTTTCGTAACAGCAGGTTTATTTCTCAACTTCGATAATTCAATATCTAATTTATCAAGCTGTTTCCTTTTTTCTTTATAATACTCAAGTTGCTTTTTATCGGGGTTAATAATCACTTTACCATGAAACCCATCAACAATAATAGTATCACCGTCAACAATTCGCGAAGTTGCATCACGAACACCGAGAACCGCCGGTATGTTCAAAGAACGGGCTACAATTGCAGCGTGAGACGTAAGACCTCCGAAATCCGTTACATAAGCGTTTGCATACACTCTTGTAAATAGTATTGTATCGGCAGGAGTTATCGATTGAGAAACCACAACCATATCTTTTTTAATTTGTGATTTCCATTTTTTCTTTTTTAGATTCCTAACCACCCTATTTTTAATATCTTCAATATCATTTGACCTTTCTTTCATATACAATTCGTTAGATGCGTCCATTAAAGCCTGATATTTGGATATTTCATCATTCACAATATATTCGGGAAGTTTTTTTTCGGTTTTAATTCTCTTTTTTATAGCACTAATTAATACCGGATCATCAAGAATCATTATCTGCGCTTCAAAAATAGCCGCACGTTTTTCTCCCAATTTATCAACCGCCATTCCAAATATTTTAGTTAATTCTTTTTTAGATTTTTCCAAAGCTTCATCAAGAGCAGCAATTGCCTCATCCACATTTTCTATAATGTCTTCATTTATTTCTTCAATTTCTTTTTGATAAAGATAAGCTTTTGAAATGGACAAACCTGGAGCTGCCGCAATTCCGGTAAGGATATTTGTCTTCTTATTCATTTTTAAACCTCGTCAAATCCGCTATTAAAATATTCTACAATTTCTTTTGCGGCTTCTTCTTCATCTTCACCCTTAAAAGTTAAAGTTAAATAAGAACCTTGTTCCGCCGCAAGTGTCATAACACCGATAATACTTTTTCCGTTTATCTCCAATCCGTCTTTATAGATGAAAAAATCCGATTTATATTTAGCAGCCATTTTTACAATAGTAGCTGCAGGTCGTGTATGTAACCCTGCGTGATTAACAATTTTTACTTTTTTTTCAATCATCATTTACTCCGCTCCAACAAAGTATTTGCCAACCAAATTAATAACTCTTTTGCTTCTGAATTTCTTATTTTTTTTACCGTTCTTAAAGCAAGTTTTGTGTATTTATTTATTTCATATTTTGTGCTTTCAATAACATTTAATTTATTATAAAGTTTCTGATAAACCGGAATTTCATCACAGGATATTCCTTTATTTGTAATAATTTTTTTTAAAATTTTTCTATCATTATCTTTAGCCTTTTCCAATGCTTTTAAGAATAAAAAAGTCTTTTTCCCTTCAATTAAATCACCGCCGAGATTTTTACCGAATTTACCTTTATCGGCAAAAATATCCAAAAGGTCATCTTGCAATTGAAAAGCCATCCCCAAATTTTTACCATAAGATTTCAATACTTTTACCTCATCAATACTGCCTCCGCCAAGCTGCGCTCCTATTGAACAGCACATCTCAATTAATGCGGCGGTTTTTTTCTTTATCATAAGTTTGTATTCAGCGATAGTTACTTCCTTTTTTGTCTCAAAATATTTATCGTAACTCTGTCCTTCACAAACTTCAATTATTCCTTGAGTAAAAGTCTCAATCACTTGTTTATTGCCATTCTTGATATCTTTTAATAAATACTTATACGCAATTGGTATTAAATTATCACCGGTTAAAATTGCCGTACTCAAATCATATTTAACATGTAAGGTTTTTTTACCGCGTCTTGTAGGGGCATTATCCATTATATCATCGTGAACCAAAGTAAAGTTGTGAAGCAATTCTACCGCCATAGCCGCATTGTAAACATCGGAAAATTCGGCACCTACGGCTTTAGCGGATATCATAACTAAAAAAGGTCTGATTCTTTTGCCCCCACTTTTTAAAATATAAGATAAAGGAACATATAAAGAAGCAGGTTTTTTATCTTTTAACAGTTTAGAAATTTTCCTTTCAAACTTTCCAATCTCTTTTTCATAAATATCTTGATACTTATTCTTTTGAATAATTTTCAATAGAGCTCCTCTTTTTTACGTAATTTTCCCGATTGCAATTCAATAATATCTTTGCTTCCAGTTAAAATCATTATTTTTTTTAAATCATTAAACCAATTTTTAATTAAACTAACAACACCTTCTACCTTTTCATTTACCACCTTCTGTAAAATAATCCGTGCCGAAGCTGCAATATCAGCCCCAAGCGCCAAAGCTTTAGCAATATCAAACGAATTATTTACTCCTCCCGAACCTATCAACAAAAAATTATATTTGTTTTTTAATTCATATATGGTTCTTATACAATATGAAGTAGGCAGCCCCCACTCTCTAAAAAGTTCATTTATATTATATTTATTTCTATTATATTCAACAGCAGACCAACTCGTTCCACCGGCTCCGGCAACATCAATTCCCTGAACTCCGCAATTTAATAATAATTCGGCTGCCTGTTTATTTATGCCGCTGCCAATCTCTTTTACAATTATAGGAATTTCCAATTTATTAGTTATCTGCTCAAGTTTACTGATAAAACCTTTAAATCTCGGTTCTCCTTCATCTTGAATTAATTCTTGTAATAAATTAAGATGAATAATCATTGCATCAGCTTGAAGTACTTCCGCTAATCGTAATATCGAGGTTTCGTCCTTTAACTTTACAACTTGAGATGCTCCGATATTGCCGAGTACGGGTTGGTTCGGTGCATTTTTTCTGATTATTTTATAACTGTTTAGATGTTCATTATTTTCAAGTAATTGCCTTTGACTTCCAACTCCAATCGGAATATTTAATTCATTGGCAGCCAAAGCAAGTTGTGAATTAATTTTTTCAGCTTTTTTAGTTCCTCCGGTCATCGAAGAAATTAAAAATGGAAGACTGATTTTTTTCCCAAAAAAATTAGTTTTAAGCTCAATATCATCCGTTTGTAACTCAGATATTGCATAATGAATAAAGTCATATTTTTCGAAACCGTTTGTTTTAACTTTAAAACCAACTTCCTCATTTAAACATATATCAATATGATTCTGTTTGCGGATCGATGTTCTTTTAATATTGCGCATTTATTATACGAATATATCCTTTATAAAAATTTACGTTAAAATATGAAATTTTTTAGTAATTAGCTTAATTCAAATTTATAGTACTATAAATTACAAACATAAGTAATTTAAAATCTGCAATAAAATTACACATTAGATTTTATAAATTAAAGGATTTACTAAACGATATGATAAAGAAAAGATAATTTAATAATTCCGACGTTCAATCTTCCCCATTAAACTCGTAGATATCTTTATTTATTCATAGCGCAAAGCTTCAATCGGGTCTAAATTTGAAGCTTTAACAGCAGGGTAAACACCAAACAGCACACCCACAAATGTAGTTACTGCTAAACCGATTAAAATCCAACCAATAGGAACAATTACCGATACGCCGAGCCAAAGGGCAACAATATTGCCTCCTATAACACCAAGTATAATCCCAATTATTCCGCCAATTTGACTTAAAACAATTGCCTCCGTAACAAATTGAGCTCTGATTATTGATTTTTTCGCACCGATAGCTTTGCGTATACCAATTTCACGTGTTCGTTCTGTAACACTTACAAGCATAATGTTCATAATTCCAATACCGGCGGCTAAAAGAGCTATAAAAGCAATAACACCTGCACCAAGTTTAAAATACTTAGTCACATCATTAAATTTATTTATTAGTTCATCATAAGTAATTATTGCGAAATCATTTTCTTTACCCGGCGGAACTTTACGAATTATTCTCAATGCACCAATAACCTCGTCCATTGTAGCAGGCAGCATTTTAACGTTTTTTGCTTTTATAGAAAGTTCTATGCTGCTTTTTTTACCATAAGCCCTAACATAAACAGGCAATGGAATAATTACAAAATTATCTTGACTTGAGCCTAATACGCTTCCGCGTTTTTTTACAACACCAATTACTTTTAAACTCAAATTATCGAATCTGATTATTTGACCTATCGGATATATATTAGGGAATAATGTTGTCTTTACATTTTGTCCTATTATACAGACGTTTCTGCCTAATTCCATATCTTGAGGAGAAAAACCTCTCCCGTCTTGAATTGTAAAGTCATTTACTTTGAAAACATCTAAGTTTGCTCCCGTTACATTTACATCCGGATTAGTTATTTTGTCTTCAAATTTAATTTTTTTACCACCTTTAGAAAGAGAAATTCCAACAGCAACAGGTAATTTTGTCATACGTTTTAATCTTCGCCCTTCGGCAATTGTTATATCTTTCCTATTCCTATATTTACGCCAAGAACCGTGCATTCCAATTCTTACAGCCGGCATTTTCTGGATGAAAAAATTATCTTTTCCAATAATATTAAATGCATCTTCCACTGTATTTTGAATTGCTCCTATTGCAGTCATAACAATTATAATTGAAAATAAACCTATAGCAATTCCTAATAAAGTTAACACCGAACGCAATTTATTTGTTACCAACGAATTAAATGCCATCCTAATACTTTCTAATATCTGCTGCATTTTTTTCCCAATAATTTTAATTATAAATTTTAATTATTCATATCTTAACGAATCAACGGGATTTAGCCTCGATGCTTTATAAGCAGGTAATAAACCGGATATTATGCCCACAAAAAATGAAATAAGTAATGCAATTAAAACAATACTTAACGGCATAGCAGTCGGTAAAAATTGATTTATAACCAAGCTAAGAGGGAATGAAATAGCTAAACCGATTACACCTCCAATTAAACAAATAATTATTGCTTCGGCTAAAAATTGTGTAAGAATTGACCATGTTCGTGCACCAATTGCTTTACGAATTCCAATTTCCCTTGTTCGTTCAGTAACGGAAACAAACATTATATTCATTATTCCTATTGCCCCGACAAACAAAGCTAGGGCAGTAATCAGAATTCCCGCCAAGGCAATTGTTCCAACGGTTTTATTATACATTTCCGTAATAATTTCTTGCCTGTTTACGGCAAAGTCCGGTCCTCGCGTAGGAGAATCTTTTCTAATTCTCCGCATTATTGAAATTACTTCATCTTTAACATCACCCATTTTATTGATATCGGCAACTTTGATATCGATTCTTAAACTTCTCCTCTTAGCTCCGAAGACCAAATTATATACTTTTAAAGGCATTATAATTTCACCATCCATACTAAAGGATCCGAAAAATCCGCTGCCTTGTTTTTCCAATACACCTATTACCCTAAGTTGAATACCGTTAATCTTAATTCTTTTATTCAATGGATTACTGTGGGGAAACAATGCATCTTTAATATCTTGACCGATTATACAAACCCTTCGTGCGGATTTTGTCTCTATATCATTCATAAATCTACCTTCTACAGGCAAAGCGCTGCTGATTTTTCCATAATCGGCATCAGTTCCGAAAATTATAGTACTTATTGCAGAACGATCTTTATATTTAATGGTTCTACCAAAAGTGGTTTTCACAGGCGCCATTGCTACATAAGTATCTTCGGGCAAACGTCTCTTTAAAGCTTGAAATTGGTCATACGTTATATTTTTTCTATTACGGTATTTTCTCCAATCTCTTCCACCGAACCATGGAAATTTACTAACATACAAAACATCATTGCCTATAGATGAAATAGAATTTATGAACGCTCCTTTTAATCCGACAATTGCAGTTGACATTGTAGTAACGGCAACAATACCTATAACAATTCCTAGTGTAGTTAAAATAGCACGCATTTTATTAACTCTAATAGCACGTAACGCAATAAGTATATCTTCTTTTATTTCAACAAGGATTTTTTTCATAATGTTTCCTAACTAAATTTTTCATTAATTATCTCTACTTAGTGCTTCCTTTACACCATTGGGAATAATTCTCTTTATTACCTTTTCATCTTTTTCAACCAAACCATCGCGTAAACGTATTATTCTGCTAGCGTGTTCTGCAATATATTCTTCGTGTGTAACTATAATAATAGTGTTTCCCAGTCCATGAATTTCACGAAAAAGCATCATTATTTCTTCACCGGTTTTAGTATCTAAGTTCCCGGTCGGTTCATCTGCAAGTATAATAGCAGGTTTTGTTACCAAGGCTCTTGCTATTGCTACCCGCTGCCTTTGTCCGCCGGAAAGTTCGTTGGGTTTGTGATAAATTCTTTCTGCTAATCCAACATCAATAAGCGACTGTTCTGCCCTTTCTTTTCTTTCAGCACTTGGAACTCCTGCATAAATTAAAGGAAGTTCAACGTTATGAAGTGCATTTGAACGCGGCAATAAATTAAATGTTTGAAATACAAATCCTATCTCTTTATTTCTAATTTGTGCAAGTTGATTGTCATCCATCTCACCCACATTTACACCTTTGAAACTATAAAGTCCGTTTGTCGGCGTATCAAGACAACCTAATACATTCATTAAGGTCGATTTCCCCGATCCTGATGGTCCCATAATTGCTACATATTCATTCTTATTAATTTTTATGGATACATCTTTAAGTGCATTAACTTTTTCCGTACCAACTTCATATATTTTAGATATATGTTCTATATTTATAATATTCATTTTATTACCATTAGTTAATTGTTAGCATTAGCTGCAAAATTACCATTTTTCTTTTTCTGAACCGAAATTTTAGTACCCTTCTTTCCCAATTCTTTCGAAATTGCCCTATAAGGACCTGTAATTACCATATCTCCAACTTTTAAGCCTTTTTTAATTTCAATATAATTATCATTACTAATTCCGGTAGTAACGGGAACCATCTTTGCTTTGTTGCTATCTACGAGAAAAACAACATCTTCCGGTTTATTGCTGTTGAATTTTCTTTGGCGAATTTTTTTATTTTTTACATTTTGTTTTTTACCCAACCATAATTTTTTCATTGTTCTTGCCGTAACACTTTGAATAGGAACACTGATAACGTTATATTTAGTAGCTGTTTGAATATCAGTATCACAAGACATTCCCGGTCTTATTCCTTTTTTAAGCTGAAGTAATTTTATTTTCACTTCAAAATTAACAACTTGATTTTGTGTACCAAATCCCGTAGTAATAGCACTGTTTCCAATTTTAGTAACAATTCCTAAAAACTTTTTATCGCCAAAAGCATCAATAGAAATTTTGGACGTATCGCCGACAGCAACCAACACAACGTCATTTTCATCAACATCCACAGTAGCTTCCATATGATGAAGATTAGCAACCGTCATTAATTGAGTCCCTTGGCTAAATGAACTCCCGAGTACACGTTCGTGTAATTTAACGTTCAGCAGACTTATTGTACCGTCAAAAGGAGCATTAATTTCTGTTTTTGCTAAATTTCCTTCAGCTTCTTTCAATGATTCCTCAGTTTGTAGAACCGCCGATTTTTGTGCTTGATAAAGACCTTGATTCTGCAAAAAAGATGATTTAGCCTGCTCTAATTGTGCAGTACTTGCAAGACCCTTTGCATATAAACTTTTGACTCTTTTATATTCGGAGGTAACTTGATCTAATGTAGCTTTACGAACTTCTAATTGAGCCAGGGCCGATTCCCAAGTAGCTTTTGCTCTTTTTTTCTGCGCAATATAAATGTTGGGTTTTATTTGAATAAGTAATTGCCCTTTTTTAACGACTTGACCCTCATCAACAGGCAGTTTAACAATTTCACCGCTAACTTCCGGTCGTAAAATAACCTGCTCAATAGGATTTATTGTACCGCTTGCCGAAACAGTTTGTGTAATAGTACGTTTTTGAGCTTTTTGTGCTTGAACAAAAACGATTTTTTCTTTATTGCCATTTAAAACAACAACCAAAATCACAGCAATCAGTAAAATGCCCAACACACTGAAAATGATGATTTTATTCTTCGATTTTTTTTGTTTACTGTTAGCCATTTGTTAAATCTCCCTATATAAATTTATTCGTATTTTTTATAATTCAGTTTTCCAAGCGAGTTTATTAACTGGTCTCTCAATTTATAAAACTGATACTTTGCATTTATTCTATCATTCAAAGCTTGGGTATAATCGCGGTCGGCTTGTAACAGATCTAAAATAGTGCCCGAACCGAGATTATATTTAGCAATGTTTGCTTTTCTATTTTCGGAAGCAGATTTTACCTTTTCGATGCTGACATCCAACTGTTTTGTAGCGGCAACTAAATTGAGGTATCCTTGTTTAATTTCAATTTTTATTTGCCTTCTTAATGATGAAAGATCCTCGTTTGCATTTTCAGCTTGAATTTTAGCCATCTCAATTTGATTTTCCGTATTAAAATTTGAGAAAATCGGTATACTTAAATTTAAACCGATATTTAATATTTTTCTATGAAGAAGTCTGTTCAGATCCGTACTGCTACTCGAAAAAGAATAATTACCGGTTAAACGCGGGAATATGCCTCCTTTAGCGATGGTAATGCCGTTAAGCATGCTTTGGTATACTAATAATTGACTCTTATAATCCAGTCTGTTTTTTAATGCTGTGTTAACCATCGTTTTAATGTTGGAAAATTCTTTAAGATATTGCTCAGCATTTACCGAGTTATTTGGGTATGGATCCACAAATTTATACTCATCTAAAACATTTAACGCCAAATAATTTAATAAAGTGATTTTAGCGCTTTCCAAAACATTTTGTGTCTGAATGTAAACTAATTGTGCGTTGCCTAATTGTACCTGCTGAGTATAAACATCAGCAATAGCAACTGAACCAAGTTTATTTTTTTCCTTAATTGTTTCTAATAATTTTTTATTATACGCCACATTATCTTTACGTACTTTCAACAATTCTTTAGCATTAAGAATATCATAATAATATTCCGTTGTTTGCAGAACAATTTCCTGTTTCAAATTATTCAAAGCATATCTTGCTGCTTCCAAATTGTTTTTTTGTCTCGAAATATTCGCAAAATTAGCAAGCCCGTTAAACAGGACCCAATTACCTCCTGCCGATACTCTATAAGATCTCGTATCCGTTTGAGAAGCTTTAATTGTAGTTACGTTACCGAAAAAGTCAATTTGTTTACCGCCCTCGTCATTAACTCTATTCCAATTCCAACCACTGTTAGCACCAAATGATGGAAGTAATGCCCCATAGGCGTTTTTAAGCTGAGATTTGTTTGTTTTCAAATTATTCTTCGATTTAATTAATCCAGAATTCCTCTGTAAAGCAATTGAGATAGCTTTCTTTAAAGTCAGCTTCTCCTGTGCAAATGAGAATCCGCTAAAGAAAATTATAAATAGAAACACCAGATATTTTTTCATTTTTTTTCTCCATTTGGGAATATAAATTTTCAAAAAAAC
>CAZXJG010000034.1:0-21873 GCA_964640985.1 uncultured Melioribacteraceae bacterium
AGCTATTTTCCCACTGATAGTTTTATCTTTTATCAAATTAATTAGTTTGCCGAGGTTTTCCGGAGAAATAGGAAAACCGGAAATATTGATTTTTTCTTCATTTACAATTTTTAATACTTCACCCATAATCCAATTGCTGACTGTTTTATAATCATCCGTAACTTTAGTAACGGCTTCAAAATATTCGGCAAGTTCACGTGTGGAAGTCAGTACTTCCGCATCATATTCGGGGAGATTAAATTCTTCGATTAATCTGGTTTTTTTAGCATTTGGTAACTCGGGAAGTTTTTGTAGGATCTCATTTTTCCATTCTTCGTTAACTATAACAGGCATCAAATCAGGATCGGGGAAATAACGATAATCGTGAGATTCTTCCTTGCTGCGCATTGATACAGCCTCATTTAAATCTGCATTCCAAAGCAAAGTTTCCTGAACAATTTCCGCTCCGTCTTCAAGCATATCGATTTGCCTTTCGATTTCAAATTGCAATGCTTTTTCTACATTGTGAAAAGAATTCATATTTTTTACTTCTGTGCGGGTACCCAATTTTTTTGAACCTCTTAAACGAATTGAAATATTAGCGTCACATCGTAAAGAACCTTCTTCCATGTTTCCGTCGCAGATACCGAGATAAGTAACAATTTTTTTTATGTTCAATAAATATTGATAAGCTTCGTAAGGAGACCGGATATCGGGTTCGCTCACAATTTCCATTAATGGAACACCGCATCTATTTAAATCAACAAGAGTATCAAATCCTTGATCGTGAATAGATTTTCCGGCATCTTCTTCCATATGAATTCGATTAATTCTTATTTTTTTTGTGCTACCGTTTTTCCGAGTTATATCAATAAATCCATTTTCACAAATAGGTTCCTCAAATTGTGATATTTGATAACCCTTCGGTAAATCGGGATAAAAATAATTTTTCCTTGCGAAGATCGATTTTTTATTAATCACACAATTTGTTGCCAAGCCCATTAGAACGGTAAATTCAACAACCTTTTTATTTAAAACAGGCAATACTCCCGGGTAACCGAGACAAACAGGACAAATATTCGTATTAGGCGGGGCACCGAATTTTGTAGAACATCTGCAAAATGCTTTCGTTTCCGTTAACAATTGAGCATGAACTTCAAGTCCGATTACAGGCTCATATTTTTCAGTAAGGTTCATCTTTTCGAAAAACTCTGTTTGAAAAACTCTGTTTCATTAAATCTTTTATTAATTTCAGCAACAAAGTTAAGATAATCTTCAAAAAAATGTATTATGAAATAACGTCTTAATTGATTTATGTTTTAAATATGCAGGAGAAAATTCAATATGTAATGCGATTGTTATTCAACGATTTTTCATCACGAATGATGTGATCGTAATAACGGGGTTGCCATTGAAAGGGAATATTGTTTTTCCGGGCATATTTTGTAACGCCAATTTTATATCATCTAACAATGGATGCCAAATTTTTGGATTGTGGACCGAATTTATTGTTCGATATTCGTAGAGACGCAATATATTGCGTCTCTACGAATATCCCATCCCCATTTTGGTCATTAATAATGATAATACCATGGACATGATTTGGCATAATAACAAATACATCCACGGAAACAAACGGAAAATGTTCAGGTATTTTTTCAAAACATTGTTTTGCAATTTTCCCCAATTCATTCAAATGCATGAAACCATTTTCAACATCGCCAAAACAACATACCCTATTTTTCGTAATAATTGTTACAAAATATGCCCCCGGAGAAGAATAATCCCAACCTTTTAACCTCGCGGATTCAATACGGTATTTATTTTTAAATAACGTCATTTGGCTATAATTAAAAAATTATATAAAACATGCAATCAATAATGAATCTCTTACGAAAATTTTTTTAATATCCCTTTGTGTTGTACAATTCCTGAAATATTACAACGAGAGAAGCCTAAAGATTTATTTTTATCAGAGCCAATAGGCAGCTACAGCATCCATCATCCTTTGAATCAGTTCATGATTAAGTTTAACGATTTCACCTTTTCGTGGAATAGGTTTAAATGCCTGCTCTGGATCATGAAAATACTCGGGAATATTTTCTGATATTTTTTTACTCCATTGTTCACGAAATTTTTGTGGAATTTTTTTCGGCACTTCATAACCGAACATTATCAAATAAAGGATAGCCCAAATTCGAGGTGTTGCGGTTAATGAATAACCTCCACCGAGTGTAAACAAAGTTCTTCCATTACAAAATTGATCTGCAAGCTCAACTACACGCCGATAAATTTTTTCAAAGTCATGCGTGGTCAGCATTAAATCGGCTAAGGGGTCGGAAAAATGCGCATCCGCACCCGCTTGAACAACTATAGCATCCGGTTTAAACCATGCCAAAGCAGGGGCTACTACTCCATTTAAAACATCGAGATAGGAATCTCCTTCCGTAAAAGGTTCTAAAGGTAGGTTAAGCTTTAATGAGCGCCCCAGCCCGCGTCCAAGTTCATGTATCCAGCCTGTTCCGGGGAATAGATATTCACCGGATTCGTGAAGTGAGATTGTCATAACTTTATCATCCGAATAAAAAATTTCTTGAACTCCGTCACAGTGATGAACATCCAAATCAAGGTAGGCAACGTGCCACCCGGCTTTTGTCATTTCTTTAATAGCTAATGCAATATCATTATATAAACAAAAGCCTGCCGCAAAATTTCGATGAGCATGATGAAAACCTCCGCCAAATTGGAGTACCTTTTTTGCTTTATTTTCCAACATCAATTTGGCTGCAAACAAAGTTCCTCCTGCTTGATTACGCGCTCCTTCAGCCATTCCCTTTACTATAGGATTGTCTAAATTACCCAAGCCGTAATTTTCCGCTTCCTTTAAGATTTCACCATTACTTACTTTCTCAACTATATCCACATAAGAAGGTTCATGAATCTCATACAATAAATCGGGAGTTATAGATTCCGGCTTTAACGGCTTCTTTAAATAGCCTAATTCATCAAGAAGATCAAGCGTCATTTCCACACGTATTGGATTAAAGGGATGGGCATCACCGAGATTATACTTCTTATAATTTGGATTATAAACTATTTGACACATGATATATGAATAGGCCAAATTACCTTAAACCCGGAACTACAAAGCGCCTCGGCAAGAATTTTAATTTCCATAGTATCTACTCTTAAAACAAGCCTGATATTCTCATCTTTTTCGGGATAGGTTAGAATTGAAGTAATATTAACATTCCGCTGAGCAATAAGAGTTGTTAATCTGGCTAGTTCACCTGAACGATTCGGAAGGCGCACATCCAATCGTCCCGATGGTCTGTTGATACCTGTTAATAGAAGAAGTGCATCTAATAAATCTGTGCTTGTAACTATTCCAACAAGCTTTGAATCTTCTATTACCGGAAGACACCCGATTTTCATTTCCCTCATTAATTGTGCAGCTAATTCGATAGGATCTGACGGATAAGTTGTTTTTACAGGATGACTCATAATATTTTGTACGGCACTGGCCGGATCAAATGGGTGCCGAGCTAATTTACTGGTGGCAAGTCTTAAATCTCTATCGGTTACCATACCAATTAGTTTATCTCCTTTAACAACAGGCAGATGTCTGATTCTCTTTTCATTCATTAAACTATAAGCTTCACTCAATTTTATATCAGGCGTAATGGTAGTAATATTTTGATTCATTATTTCACGAATTAACATTATATTTCCTATTATTACAGCATTAATCAATTAACTCATTTTATACAATTATCAGTATGTTGGTCTTTTAGCACCACCGGGTTTTATAGTTAATAAAAAATCGGCAATAAGTAAAGGTTTATCGTCTAAAACAGCTTGAGCTTCAAATTCCCATAACCAAGGAACTTCTTCTATCATTTGTGAGAGTCTGCCTAAAATTTGGCTTATACCACAATTCTTTTTAAGATGTAATGCCTGCATCGTTTCATCAATATCTCTATCGGTTAAAGGAGTAATACGGACAATATGTAAGGAATTCTCATCGTTTATTTCTAGAATGGGACCAAATAAAAGATCGGGTTTAACTTTTATAATAAACTTTTTCGAATCTCTTGATGCTTGTTCTACGGTAAATATTCCAAAATATTTTAAAAGATTTACTGCATTCTCCTTGCTCACTTTGATAATCTTTTGAGGTTCTGCAGCTTCACGAAGAATTTTTTGAATAAGTTGACGCGCTACATCGGCTTTAACATCACCATACCAAATCAGCTTGCCCAACGGATGCTTTTTAAATTCAACATAGCGGGTAACTCTACTCAATGCATTGACCGCTAATTCGGGAAAACGAAATGCGGGGAAACGTCTTTTTTTGTTTTTATCACTGGAATTATCGACAAGAGAGATAGTACCGACCGCACCCATCAAACAAAGCAGCACAGGTTTTTCAATTCCTGTAATTTCTTCAGCAGCGCTAACACCATTTCTTATAGCTTTAGCAAAAGGTTCAGTATTACAATTTCCAACGCAAGCGAACCCGACTAATAATGAGTCTACATTTTCATTTATCAAAGCTTCTTTTACTTTTATTTCATAATTATCTGCTGTGGTAAAAGCGCCAAGGTCAACAACACCGGAAGCATTAACATCCAAATAATTCATTTCACATGCATCGGCAAATAATGTAGCCATACCGGTAGAATTGGCAATAATTTTAACTTTATTACCTCTTGGTAAAGGCTGATTTGCAAGTACCGCAGCTACATCAAAAAGATCTTCCAGAGTAGGAGCCAATATTATACCTGTCTGCTGAAATAAAGCTTCAACCTCTAATTTACCTCCTGTACGAGCACCGCTTTTTGCTTCTGCAGCTCTTCTGCCGGCACTACTGTGTGCACTTTTAACACACAAAATCGGTTTTTTGTAAGTCATCTTGCGTGCAATCCGGACAAAACGCCTTGGATTTCCAAAAGTTTCCAGATAAAGGATGGCAATTTTCGTATTTCGATCTTCCATCCAAAATTGAAGCAGGTCGTTTCCCGAAACATCGGCTCTGTTTCCGGCAGAAACGAAAGTAGTAAATCCTAATCCTTTTTCCATTGCATAATCAAGTATTACCAATCCGAGTGCAGCAGAATGAGAAAAGAACCCTATTCCGCCAAGGGGCATAATTTTAGGTGCTAGACTGGCATTGAGTTGTACTTCGGGGTCTGCATTTATCAAACCCAAGCAGCTAGGACCTAATAATCTAACTCCATGTGTACGGATAAGTTCAACGAGTTTTTTCTGTCTATTTAATCCTTCTTCACCCGCATCCGCGAAACCGGCGGAAACAACAACTAATCCCTTAGCACCGGTTTTAATAGCATTTTCGGCAGCTTGCTGTACTTTTTCTGCCTTTACCGCTATAACGGCAAGATCTATTTTTTCTGGCAATTCCTTAATGGATGCATAAGCTTTTATACCATTAACAGACACAGCCTGAGGATTGATAGGATAAACAGTACCGTTAAAATTAGCAGAAAGTATATTTTGGAAAATCATATTGCCTAAAGATGACTTATCTCTCGAAGCCCCAACCACAGCTACTATTTTAGGACAAAGTAGTGGAAGAAGTGAATTAGCGACCGCAATTCTATCTCTTAGGTCGGCTAATTCCCATAAAGCAGCAGCTCCGTTTACCGGCAATTCTATATGAACCGTATCCGAGCTCCAAACCCGATGCCTCTGCAATCCGGAACTTTTAAATACATTAATCATAGATTGATTATCGGGAAGAACTTCTGCTTCCAATTCAACAAAACCATTAGCGGCAGCCAGCCCGGCAAGTCGTTCTAATAGGAGGGTACTAATTCCTTTCCCTTGATAAGAATCGTCAATTAGAAAGGCAACCTCAGCCGAATTTCCTCTTCCCATCTCTATATAATTTCCCAACCCAACAACTTTAGGATTCTGCTCTTCTTTAGTAATAGCCAATAAACAACCCGATTGTGAAAAATCTCCGCTGCATAGTTGATTAATAATGTCTTGAGGTACTTCTGAAATAGAAGCCATAAACCGCATTCGCAAGCTTTCTTTCGAAATGCGATTTAAAAAAGATTCAACCAGCGGTATATCATCTTTAGTAGCTGGTTTAAATAAGATACCTTTCCCGTCTTTTAATAATACATGCTCTTTATAAGCAAGCCCTTCCGGTATAATTCGGAACATAAATCTCTGATCCCATTAAATAATTTATTGGCTATAAATATAAAAAAAGGAGGTCTTAAACAAGTGTAAAATACCTCCTTTTCAAGAAAGATCACGCCATTTTTTTTATTTCTTCAACAATATCTGGATTTGCCAGAGTTGCCGTATCTCCTACATCCTGTTTATTTGCAATAGCAGACAATACCCTACGCATTATTTTCCCTGAGCGTGTTTTAGGCATATCAGGAACTATCCAAACTTTCGCTGGTTTAGCAATCGGACCGATTTCAGTTGCTAAAGTATCGGTAACTTTCTTTTCGAGTTCAGCACTTGCTTCTATTCCAGGTTTAAGAGAAACAAAAATGTGAGGAACTTTCCCTTTAATTGGATCAGCCACAGGAACAACAGCAGCTTCACCGACTTCTTCAACCATCAATGCCGCTGATTCAAGTTCTTTTGTACCCAAACGATGCCCGGCAACATTAATTACATCATCAATTCTTCCGAGTATTCTATAATATCCGTCTGCAGCTTGGACAGCTCCATCATTGCAAAAATACGGCCAATCATGCCAATCTTTACTTTGAGGATCTTTATTATACCGCTGATAATATACTTTAACGTACCTATCATCATCGCCCCAGATAGTCATCATTAATCCGGGCCATGGATTCTGAATACAGATATTACCTGCTTTACCGCTTCCGGCAGGCAGTACGTTTCCGTCATCGTCAAATATAATTGGATAAATTCCCGGGACACCAGGTCCTGTACTCCCGGGTTTCATTTTATGAACAGCGGGTAAAGTGGAGCAGAGAAATCCTCCTGTTTCTGTCTGCCACCAGGTATCAACTATTGCGGCTTTTTTCTTCCCTACAATATTATAGTACCATTTCCAAACCTCCGGTTCAATTGGTTCGCCAACGGTAGTCATATGTTTAAAGGAATAATTATATTTTGCAGGTTCATCCGGTCCAATTCTTCTTAGTGCACGAATTGCGGTTGGAGATGTATGGAAAATATTGACATCTAACTCTTCGGCAATACGCCAAGGTCTTCCCGGATCAGGATAAGTAGGTACACCTTCATAAATTACCGATGAAGCTGCTAAAGAAAGCGGACCATATACAATGTAAGAATGCCCTGTAATCCAGCCGATATCCGCCATACACCAATAAACATCTTCCGGATGAATATCCTGAATATATTTGGATGTACCAGTTACAAAAGACATATAACCACCAATTGAATGCTGAGCTCCTTTTGGTTTACCAGTTGTTCCTGATGAATACATAATGAATAAGGTTGCATCTGCAGGAAGTTGTTCCGGCTCAACGCGTGAGCGCTTATAATTTTTAAGTAGATCATTAACTATAAAATCGCGACCATCAACAAGAGGTGTTTTAGCAGAATATTTTCCTGGATATCTCTGCCAAATGAGAACTTTCTCTACTTTCTGCCCCTCTTTCAAAGCTCCTTCACAAGCAATATCCGCTTTTTCCTTATGATCTAAAAGATTTCCTCCGCGGTAATAAGAATCTGCTGTAATTAATACTTTGCTTTTACCATCAACAATTCTATCGGCACAGGCTTTGCCTGAAAATCCGGAAAATACCTGTGAGTGAATTACTCCCAATCGTGCACATGCCAGCATAGTAATAGGGAGTTCCGGAATCATTGGCATATGCAAAGTAACCGTATCGCCGGCTTTAAGACCGCAAAAATCTTTCAGTAAAGCCGCCATTTCATTTACTTTTACGTATAGTTCTTGATAGGTTATATGCTGTATAGGTTCATTCTCCAGTTCCGGAACAAAGTGAATTGCGGTTTTATTTTTATATTTCGGTAAATGTCTATCTATACAATTGTAGCTGGCATTTAATTTACCACCGACAAACCATTTGAAGAATGGAGGATTACTTGAGTCGAGAATTTTATCGTAAGGTTTGTACCAATCGAGCATATCGGCATATTCTTTGTAACAATCAGGAAAATTTTCTATACTGAAGCGCTTCAACACTTTATCGTCTTTTATATTAGCCTGAGCAATAAACTCTTTTGTAGGTTCAAAATAGCCTTCCTCTTTCCAATGAACAGCTATCTGCGCCTCCGATACCTCTTCATTATTCTTTTCACTCATAATTTAACTCCTCTTAAACTATTGTTAATAAAATTTGAATTATCCAAGTGGAAATATGGTTTTTCCGTAAGTCTCATTTAACACTTGACCTAAACCGGCGTAAACGGCAGAGAAACCACAGAAAATACCTTCCCATCCGGCAATTACTGTAATTACATGACTCCCTGTTGCCTCTCCTATTGCCAACAGCCAAAACAGTATCCACAAAGTTAAGAAAACTACCTGAAGCGCTTTATTATGTTTCAAAGTAGCGATCCACATAATAAATGTGAATATGCCCCACATAATAAGATATGCAACCACACCGCCTGTAGAAGCAGCAGTGAACCACCCTAATTTAGGAATTATAATCAGGAAAACAAAAGATTCCCAAAACAAACCATAAGAAAGAAAGGCAGTTAAACCGAATGTATTTCCTTTTTTCCACTCCATCCATCCGGCAAAAATTTGAGCCAACCCTCCATAAAACAAACCCATCGCTAATATCATACTCCCTAAAGGTATAAGACCAGCATTAGCAACATTGAGAAGAACGGTTGTCATACCAAATGCTGTCAGGCCCAAAGGTGCAGGATTTGCAGAAAAATCGATAATTTGCATGCTTTCTGACATGTTACCTCCTATTATATTTATTAAATGTATATTTATTAGTTTGCATGGATTAACCATACAAATTTAAATTTTTAAATAATAGAATTATTTTATCAACTGTTTTTATCTAACTCAGTTTTTATTCAAATAAATAGTTATAACCGTTTTAAACAAAATGTGTAAAATAAGTCTTATTTGCATCTCATAAATTCAACTGCTTTTACCGGCAAATTCTACGGAAAATCCGGGAAATTCCTTTTTGAGTTCAGAAGCTATTAAATCTTCTATTTCACCCACTCCATAAATATCAAAAACCATACAGCAAACTTTTGAAGTTATCGACGGATCGGTTACAACAATTAACCTATTAGTTACCGGTTCATGCTTAATTCCGGCCACAATGTCCAACTGGCTTAAGGTTAAACCGCTTTGCGATTCTTTAACCCTATCTAATATTTGAGCCAACTTTTTTTTCATCGATTCTTCCATCTCTTTTTTCCCAACTTTTACAAAGGGACAAAACCTCAGTAAAAATTTTCGATAAACAGCCCTCTCATTTAATAAAAGCCAATATGTTTATAACTTATAACTATCAAAAGAAATACCTTTGGTAAGATAATTCTCTAAAGCCGCTAATCCTATTAATGGTGTATTACTTAAAGGAAAAATTTGAACTCTTTTTTGATTAAATCTTCTTTGAATTTCGGTAAATGAGAACCCCGGCTGCATTTTATTAATAATTATGTTGCTGATAAAAAGGTTAAATATTTTTAAGCTTTTTACAATTAATTCAGACTCGGAAAAAGAAAGTTTATCGGTATTCATTACCAAATTTAAAACCGTTTTATTATCATCCTCATATTCCTCACTAATATCAGTATAATCTTTAATTTGTTTATTGAGTTTATTTAATATTTTATCACGTTCAATTTCTTTATTTCCAAATTTAACTTTTGTAATTATTTCCCTTTTTTCAATAATAGCATTCCTCAAGTCTAACAGCTTTTCCAGCCACATTTGGGATAATCTAGGAAGCCCGAAAAACTTAAGCGATAGAGCAGTAGAAGGCATATCAAAAACTATAAAATCTTTTTCTCCAAATTTCTTCCTTATTTCTTTATACGCCAGTAAAAGAGCATATTCTTCTATTCCAGGCGAAAATTTTATGATATCTAAATAATTTTCTAAATTTAATGCCGTTAAGTACGAATATGTATTTTTAATTTGTGTTTCTACTTCAGACAAATAATTCTTGATCCAATAATTAATATCCACTTCTTTAACTATTAAATTATCAATTAGTTTAGCAGATTTTTCCGATAATTTAGTGTTAAAAATATCGGATTGATTATGTGCAGGGTCCATAGATACAAGCAAAACATCTTTACCCTGATTTGCTAAATAAATTGCAGTAAGAGCAGAAGTCGTTGACTTACCGACACCTCCCTTCCCAAGAAAAAAAAGATTTACCGTATTTGTTTCGGTTTTCATAAAACATCAAACGCTGATAATAGTTCTGAGATAGGGCTTTCTGCCGTATCTACTTTGTTTAACATCATTATAAAATGTTTTTCCATTTCGGGTAACAAATCTAAAGTGATTTGCATAGGCGGTGATGGAAATCCTATAAACGCACCGAGCACCAATAAGGCAAAGATATTTTCCAACTCACCTAATTCAAATTCCAAAATATTAACAGCCTTGCTTTTTGAAGCTACATCAAAGTATCTTAAAAAAGCCAAGGATTTCTTTTTTATTTTTATAATTGTCGCTTTCATTATTTAACCACACAATACTTTATTTTTATTTTATTTCTTCTTTTTATTTATTACTCCTTAGTTTTGTTATTCATTGAATACCATAAAAATCATTTATTACTTAAGATAATCTCCCGCTTGTATATATAAAATGTATGATTTTAATGCCAAAAAAAAAACAACTACAATGATGAAAATCATTAAACTTTTTAATTTTCGTTTAACATAAATGAGTTCACTCTAAAAAGCAAGAATTGATGTTTGTCACTGCGATCCCGATTTTCGGGAGAAGCAATCTTTGAAATTTAGCTCAAAACCAATAGATTGCTTCGGTAAAAAACGCCTCACAATGACAGATATGACCTTTTTGAAGTAAACTCATAAATCATAAAATTTAATATCAAAATTTGTACAAAGTACTAAAGGCAATCTGTGTACCTTTTACGGTTTTTTCTGTTAAGCCGTACGTTAATTTACTTTGAAGTAATTCAACACCGCAACTAAAAGGACCCGTTCCGTACCGGAGCATAAAGTCTAACAGATTTTGGGTTAACCTTGGATTTGGGAAAATTGCCTTAGCTTGGTTCTTATCAACATTTTCAAGTCCGTAAAAACCATATACTCCCCAATGTTTAGTAAAATTATACCCAAGTTGAACCCAAAGACCAACAGATGAAAGATCTTTGTTAACAGGCTGAATTTGGGTTATTGCACCAAATTGCTGACCGATATTTTTTCCGGAATAAACATTACCATGAACTAAAAATCCGCCCGATTTCAAACTTGCGCCAAATTCAAACGCTGTACCGATTAAATCAGTAGAAGTAGGAGCATTAACACCGGCTAGATTTTTTTTATCGTAATGACCTACTACATAAGCTTTAAAACTTGTAGTCTTAGAAATTTTACTACTCAAATTTAATCTTAACTCGAATTGTGGCGTTCCGGCATTACCGGCATTAAGGAAATTTACATTAGAGCCGGGCCCGTTCCATGAACCTTCAAAAATTGCGGCATTAAGCCCAAGGTGAGTAGAAGAACCATTGGAATTGAATTTATAATAGAAATAAATTCCAGGGAATTTCCAGCCAACAAAACCGGCATTTCCATACCCTAACGGAAATGCTGCATGAGATAAAGAAACCGGGACATTTCCGAAAAGAGGTGTCCATGCTTCTCCAACCCGTATTCTAAGATTTTCGTGAACTAGATCTACATAAGCAAGACGAAGCCTCGGAATAGGACTTTCAGCACTGTAAGCTCCCGTTCCGGCAAAGCCGCCAAACATATCAAATTCTAACACTCCGCCGAGTTTCCAACTATCGGATATTTCAGGACCATTGTAAACAAATGTTATTCTCGAAGCCCTGACATCAGCGCCATAAAACCAACGGTTTTGAGTGTATTCCGGTCCTATCGCCCATTCTGCATCTTGCCCGTTACCAAAGCCAAACATTTGATTTTGCCCGAACAAGGTAATATTGATAAAACCTTTTATTGTAAGTTTTTCATGCCCGCCGGTGTTTACATTTTGTGCAAACATAAAACTTGAGAAAAAGAAAGTAAAAAAGATTAGTAAAAACTTCTTCATTTTAAGCCTCCCATTTGTAATTAAAGATTACTAAGTCTTAATTTATAAAGACTCATACTATTTAATTATTATATCATATAAATAGATATTATTCCCTGTTAGGATATTACATCAATAATTTTGGCTGTTATTAATTCTTAGGAAAGAAAATTATAAATTATAAGTAAACTTGGCAAATGGTAATATACTATGATGCATTATTTAAGCTTAACAGGTAATATAAATTAATCAAGTTGCATCAAATACCTAAACGTTCTTTTAACTCTTTTAAATAATGGCGGCTTATCGGTATAAAATTACTACTTACTGTTTTTATTCTGCCTGTAGAATTATCTTCAAATTGAATTTCATCAATTTTATTGGGGTTTACCAAATATTGTTTGTGACATCTTAACATTTTAGTTCTACTTTCAAGTACTTTAAGAGTAAGCGCTGTAAAACATTTTTTATCGGTACAGAAGAAGTATACTCCCGTTTCATCCGAATGGACGTATTCAACAGCATCAATATCTACTAATTTTATCTTATTTGCTCCTATACTTGGTATTCTTCTTAATTCGGGGATAGTAAGATTTTGCGGGTTGTTATGTTGAATTGAGCTTTTAAGTTTTCCTATCGTTTTTTTTAACCTGTTTAATTCGACCGGTTTTAATAAATAATCAACTGCATCATTTTCAAAGGCTTTTATTGCATATTCATCATAAGCGGTTACAAAAACTATTCTAGGTAAATTTGATTCTTCTATCATAGATAACATTTCGAACCCGTTTATAACGGGTAATTGAATATCAAGGAAAACTACATCCGGATGTAAATTATTTATTGCTTTAATTCCTTCCAAAGCGTTCGAACATTTTCTCAATATATCTACTTCGCCTGTTTCCTTTAATAATAATTCCATTTCCCTTCTAGCGTTTATTTCATCTTCAATAATTAACGCTTTTAACCTCAATTGATACCTCCCGCCGGTAATAATATTGTTGCAATTGTTTTTAAATCCGTTTCACAGTGCATATACACACCATAATCGCTTCCTACCAAATTTTTAATTCTTTTATCTACAATTCGAATACCTAATCCGTTTTTACCTTTTTTTTCATTGTAAATGCCTGCATTATCTTCAATATCTATTTGAAGATATCCGTCATTTCTAAAAATTCTAATTTCAACTTTACCGTTACTTATTAGGTCGGCAATACCATGCTTAATAGCATTTTCTACCAAAGGCTGCAACGAGAAAGTAGGTATTTTTGCATCCAGTAAATTGCTGTCGATATCTGTTTTAATAGTTAAACGATCTTCTAATCTAGCTTTTTCAATTTCCAGGTAAGAATTAACATGATCCAATTCTTCTTTAATAGTTGAAAGATCTTCATTTCTTTTTAACATTTTCCTAAAAAAATTGGAAAGATGAATAAGTAAATCAATTGCTTTATTTGGATTACGCCTATTAATAGCAACTATTGTATTAATAGCATTAAATAAAAAATGGGGATTAATTTGTGCTTGAATTAAATTAAGCTCGGCTTTAGTTAAAAGATTTTTTTGATGTTCATATCTTACAGCTAATAATTGATTAGAAACTATTTCAGCTATGCCCTTTCCCAATGTTTTATTAATCTTGAAAAAAGATTTATTTTTTTGACCGTAAAGTTTTATAGTTCCTATTACTTCATCTTTAATCCTCATAGGAACTACAAGAACAGAAGAAAGTTTACAATTTTCGGAAATTGGGCAATGATAATATTCATTCGAGCCGTCAATAAATACAATTTTATTCTCCTTAATTGCTTTCTTTGTGAGATTGGAAGCAATAGGATATCCGGCAATATGATGATCTTCACCAACCCCTACAAAAGCGAGAATGTTCTCCCGATCCGTAATAGCTACAGATGCAACGCTAGTTTCTTCAAGTAAAATATTTGCTATTTTCTCAGCCGAATTTCTATTAATCCCCTTATTTAATTCACCGAGTATTCTTTTGGCAATTCTTAATGCCTGTTTAGAATAAATAGAACCGATTTTATCATAATTATATCTCTGATCTCTAAAAAGGCTCATGATTAAAGCTGTTCCTAGTGAATTAGAAATAATCATCGGCAGGGCAATTACTTTTACTAAACTAATGGCGTCCTCTATTGGTCTTGATATTACAATGATAATTATCATTTGCAATATCTCTGCAATTAGAGTTGTAAGAAAAGCAACATCAGGGTCAAACACTCTTTCATGTTTGCTTTTGTTAAAAAAGTATTGGTGAACTAAACCGGCAAATAACCCTTCTATTGTTGTAGATAAACCACAAGAAAAAGCTGTAAACCCACCTAAAAAATACCTGTGAATTCCGGCAGTAGCTCCAACTGAAAATCCAAGCGCCGGACCTCCGATTAAACCGGCTATAACCGCCCCTATAACTCTATTATTTGCTATCGCACCTTTAGTTGGAATTCCAAAATATGTACCGATTATAGACATAGTGCTGAACAAAACGTAAAGAGTAAAATAATCCCGAAGACTAAAGTCTTTTGTTAACAGTAATTTAAATACAGGTGTTTTACTGAATAGATAAGCAATAACAAGGAAAATCGCAATTTCTTTTAGTAAATTTATCAGTATGTCCATTTATCACACGAGAATAATTATAATAAAATCAATTTATTTAGTAAAGAAAATTTTTAAAATATCAGATTTATAAGTATTTCAAATATCTATTAATCTAAATTTAAGCACCAACACAATTATTAGGATAATTCATTTTTTTAACATGATTTATTGACAATAAGAGAACCTCATTTTTTTGTATATTCTCATAACAAAAAGAGTATTCTTGAAATATCCTATTTTAACTTTGTTAAAAAATGTTTGTTAGTAATTGCTTTCCACTAAAAATTTTTTCAAATAATTATTAAATAATTTAGTTTTATACTAAATCTCAAAAGCTATCATAGTATAGATTTTATAGGTTTGAACATTGATAAATAAAAAGAAAAACTTGTGTTAAATTTATTATTTGTCATTGTATTCTATGTTTGTTTTGTGGATAGAATATGATTTTCTCCGGTTGGTTAAGCTCTGCAATATATTAATAAAGCAAACCATTCAGCAATTTACTTTCCCTCTCTAATTCTAAGTATAAAACTTATTAACTTTTCCGCTTTTTTTCAACCCTAAACAGAATTTCCGCCTAAAAGAGTAAGGTTATAATCTACAATAAAGAAGACAGGAAAATTAAAGCTAATGCAAAATGTTTAAAGACAATTTAAAAAATCGGACTAAAATTTTTGCGCATAATTGAATTAAGTTAGCAGTAAACCTTCTAAAAATGTATCTTAAAAATAATATAAAAATGATAATTTTGTTTCATTGCCCCCAATAGATTTGGACTTTAGACCCATACAATGTGAATTCATCCCTTTTGCCTGCTCTAAGTTCTGCGTGGTAAAAATCCAACCACAAAGAATACAAAGGAATACTTTTCGAATTTAATTTTGTTTTACGGCGTTTGTTCGTTTGGTTTTTCCAAACTATCCGATTCTTTAGGGGGTGGAATAGAATAACTTGCATATAATATAAGAATAAATAACTGTTATTAAACATTTTAGGAGTTGTAATTCGATAACTTATTTTATTCCACCCCCTTAATCTCTTTCCGGTAATTTTCTATTTTTGATTTCAAGGATTTTTCAAGTGAAATTAACTCGGAAATTTTAGCCAAATACTCTTCTTTTTCTAATTCGGTATTCGACTTTTCTTTCCTCAAATGGTTCAATTCGGAAAGCTTCTCCGTAATTTTCTTTTCCAATTCATCAACTTTTTCTTCGTAATTTTTAATTTCGGAAAGCAATTTGTCTTTTTTCGTTTCGCTGCTTTCAAAATCTTTATTTATTTGATTTAACAAAGCAGATAGCTCTTTTTCAATTGTGCTTTTGGTATTTCCGAAGCTATTAATTCTTGTCTGCAGCTTTTCAATCTCTAATTTTCTTTTGATCTCTATGTCTTTTAATTTTTCTACTCTTTCAATCAATAATTGTTCTTCTTCTTTTAAGCGTGAAATTTCGTTTTCAATATTGATTTTTTCTTTTTGAAAAGCTTTAATTGAACCGATAGCTTCGAAAATTTGAGTGGTTTTATCCAATAACGATTTTTCTATTTTCCTAATTTCTTTTTCTTTATTTAAGATGTCTTGTTTCATTTGATTAAGATGATTATTCGATAGCGAAATTTCTTTAGTAAATTTTTCTATTGTATCGGATAATTTAGCTTCGAGCTTAATACTACTTTCTTCGGCCTTAAATTTTCTTTTTTCCAAGTCTTCAATTTTACTTTGTAATACGTTAATTGAAGAATCCAATTTTTCTTCATTTTCACGTTTTGCGAGTATCTCTTCATAAATATTGTTTTTTACAGATTCGTATTTTTTAATTTCATTTTGCAGTTGAGTTTTCCTATCGTCTAATTCCGCTAATTCCATTTGAATTTCTTTCAAACGGTTTTTTTCATACGACACACTGCCTTGGAAAGAAGCTAATTCATTTCTGCTTTTCTGAATCTCATCAAAAAGAGAGTCGTTTTTTGAAGAAAATTCCGTAAAAGATTTTTCTGCCTCGGATAACTGTGAAGTTAGTTTAGCAAGACTTTGTTCAATATTATTTTTAACTTCCTCATTAATAGATATTTGTTTTTCCAACTTATTTAAAATTTCATTTCTTTCCTGTTCAGTTTTTTTGCTTTTTTCAATTTTTATTTGAACGTCGTTATTTTCTTTTTCCAAACGTTCAATGGTTTCTTGAAGCTCTTTAATTTTATTTTCATTTTCAACAATTAAACCGTTTAATTCATCCAACCTTTTTTTGTTTTCCTCAATATCATTTTTTTGAGTTTCCAATTCTGCAGTCAACCCGTTTTTTTCATCGTTTAATTCCGCAGCTTTTTTTTCAGCTTCTTCAACTTGTTTATTAAGATTAACCAGCTCTTCATTCTTCTTTTCAAGTTCTGTTTTAATTTCGCTTAATCCCGAATTTTTCAGCTCGATTTCCTCATCCATTTTACTGCTTTCTTTTTCTCTTTCATTGAGCTTTTCCTCAAAATTATGGACTTCCGTTTCATAATTATTTATTGTGTTTTCCAAATTACTTTTGATATTTTCCAATTCGGCTAATTTGTTCTCCGAATTTTCAATTTTTGCCGTTAATTCGGTTTCTTCTTTTTTTAAATTCCTTATATGGTCGTTCAACTGCTGTTCTTCAGAAGAAATTTCGGAAAGTTCTTTCCTTGCATCAACTAACTGTTTTTCCAAATCCTCATAATTTTTCTGTTTTTCCAAAACTTTATGAAGTTGATTTCGTAATTCTTCATTCTCTTTAAGAATTTTTTCACTGCTTTTTTTCGAGCTACTCAAAATTCCCATTTTTTTCTCCAATTAATTTTTTACGTTTTATAATATACAACTTTTCACTTAGTCTTCGAAGTATAACTTTAGTTTTTCTTTAATTTGTCATTAGGAATCAAGGATTTAATAATTTTTCCAAATAATCATGATAAAGAGAATTCGGCATCTGTGTAATTATATTTTCCAATTGTGTTTTATCTATAAAATTCTTCATAAAAGCAATTTCTTCGATGCATGCAACTTTTAACCCCTGTCTTTCTTCAATTACACCAAAAAAGTTAGATGCTTTTAACAACGCTTCAGGTGTACCTGTATCCAACCAAGCAACCCCTCTGCCGATAATTTCTACATTCAATTTTTTCATATCAAGGTAATGCTGGTTTACATCGGTTATTTCCAGCTCCCCGCGCTCCGAGGGTGTTAAATTTTTAGAAATACTAATAACATCGTTATCATAAACATACAAACCGGGTACAGCATAATTAGACTTTGGATTTTTAGGTTTTTCTTCTATCGATAATGCTTTTCCGCTGCTATCAAACTCAACTATCCCATAACGTCTGGCGTCATTTACTTTATATGCAAAAATAGTAGCTCCATTATTTTCTTTTTTAAGAGCGTTGTAAAAGAAATTTAATTTACCGTAAAAAATATTATCTCCTAAAATTAAAGTTACATTGTCGCTGCCGATAAAACTTTCACCTAAAATAAATGCTTCAGCAATTCCATTTGGTGCTTTTTGAATTTCATACTCGATATGCAAACCCAAATGTGATCCGTCATTAAATAATTTTTTATAGAATGGAATTGTATTTTCATCGGATATAATTAAGATTTCCCGGATACCGCCGAGCATTAAAATTGATAACGGATAATAAACAAGCGGTTTATCATAAATTACCGTTAACTGCTTGCTGTAAATTTTTGTAATGGGATAAAGACGTGTACCGACACCCCCGGCAAGAATTATTCCTTTCATATTATATCCTTTCGAAATAAAAAAATTTTTATTTGTAAACGGTTATATAATTTGTTTTGATTAAAATATCATTTTCGTTGTAAACTACAAACTTGTATTCGCCTGGTGTTTTAAACCGATATGTGAAAAATGTGTTTTTCCAATCCGGATTTATTTTGTATTTTTTAGAAGCAACAAGTTCGTCATATTGAAAAACAAAATTTTTTTTGCGCCATATATTTACTAACAATTCACCTGTGTTAAATGGCTGTTTATTACTAAGATAAATATAAACCAATCCTTTATTATGCGTTAAATATGTTGTGCTTCTAATATTTAACGGTCTATTAGCTAAAACCAAATCGCAGAAAACAAACTCGGCTTGATCATAATAAGAAGAACTAACTACACTATTAGCTTGTGACGATCCCTTTTTTAACTTAATTAAAACCGTATCCGATGCAAATGTTTTTTGAGCTGAATTCATAAAGTATATATTATATGTACCGGCTTCATAAAACTTATAATCATAAACAAACCAAGTGCGCCAGCTTGCAACAGACAGCACTTTACTATCGAACGGTTCATAAGAATCATTAATTAATTTATCAATAAATAAATAGACCGATTTTTTATTAATCGGTTTGCCCCCATTATCATAAAGTATATGAATATAAGTTCCCCATGGATTAATTTCCCAACTTTTTTTTGCATCAACCGGTTTTCCATCCGTTGTATATTTGCTGCAAAGATAAATTTGTTGAGCGGCTGCGTAATTAAAGGATAGGAATAATAATAATAACGTTGTTTTAATAATTTTCAATTTTGACCCACTTAAAATTTTGTATCGGCTTTCTATCCGGATCTAATCCATAAATCAGCTTAATTTTTTAATATAACAATTAGATGTAATCAAATGTTATCTTTCAAAATTTATCATATAAATATAAATAAAATTAAACTTTTCAACATACTGTACAGTTAATGAGTAATAAAATTTTGTGATTACGAATATTATATTGAAACTGTAGTTCTGAATTTTTCATAATATCCATTAGATTACTTCGAAAAGGCATACTCATCTTGTAGTAGTATGTTTGTATTCTTGTTAAAAGTTGTCAAACACGGCAAATTTTTTTTTAGATAAATATTTATTTTTAAAATTTTTAGTGTTGATAAAATAACATTTTTATATTTAGTTTATTTTATCAATTGTTATTACCTCATAAACATAAATAAAATGCCAAAAAAGAAAAAGCAAGTTGGTGATATAGGCGAAGATATAGCCGCAAGTTTATTGCAAAAAAAAGGATACAAAATCATAGAGCGTAATTATAGGTTCGGGCACGGAGAAATTGATATAATTGCTAAAGATGGAAATACGTTGGTTTTTGTAGAAGTAAAAACGCGGAACAATTTGGAATTCGGCATGCCCGAATTAGCAATCACAAAATCCAAACAAAAACAAGTAAAAAAAATAGCCGAATGTTATCTTTTCGAAAAAAAAATTGATGACACCGAATGTAGAATTGATGTAGTGGCTATTTTATTAACGAAGGATAATCCTCCCCTAATTAATCATATCACTAATGCTTTTTAAAACGTTTTATTCTTTTAATCTCTTTATTAAGAAATCGATAAAAAGCTTTTTCCCAATTATGAGAAAAAAAGAGAAGCAAATCTCTTGTTTTACTCAAAAAACTTGGTATCGGTAATTGGCAAGAAAGTTGACATTAGATAATATCAACTATCAAAGTGGTCAACGTGGAAATGGATGAACCGAAATATACAATAAGCAACGCTGCAAAATTAGCGGGGATATCGATACACACTGTAAGAATGTACAAACGTGAAGGTTTAATTATACCATTTAAAAAAACAAGCAATCAAAGGCTTTATTCCGATAGAGATTTAGAAAGGATTCATTGTATCCGGCATTCGATAAACGAAGATAAAATAAATATTGAAGGAATTAGACGATTCTTTCTTTAATTCCCTGCTGGGCAATTGTTAAATGTAACGATGAAGACAGACAAAATTGTAAGTTTTATAACGGCCACACAAAGCCTTGTTGGATGTTAAATCATAAAAATAACTATTGTACCGGAAGAGACTGCAGAACATGTGAAGTTTACGAAAGTTACGGGAACTGTGATGTTAATAACCATAACCAAGTTTCGCTTGCATTTACAATTGTTCCCAAAAACAGTATAACAGGTCCAAATAGATTTGAAGCTCCAAATCAACAGTCGATTAAAATATCAATGAATCAATTTCAAGTTGAATTAGGTTATGCGTTTTATTAATAATTAACATTTTACTTGGCTCTCATTTTGGGAGCCAAGTTTGATCTTTGAAATAAATTTCTAAAATAATTCATTCTGCAAAACAGAAATATCACTTTGAAAATTTTACTTTTCCTGTTCTATATTAAAAATAGAGCATAAGTTAATTTCAAAATAAAGATGGTAAATAAAGTAAATTACTGCGTTTATAAATTATTTATCAATGAATTATTTATCCAGGATAAAAAGATATTATAGGATTATAAAATAATTTTTATTAATTTTAAAAGGTTGTTTTTACACTAATAACTAAAGACCTATTGAGGACAATAGGCAAAGAAAATCTACCAAGGTTCTTTGTTTATTACCTATTGCCCCCATTAGTAAACAAAAACTAAAGGAGGTAGAATATGAACAAACTGCTAAAAACTTTCTTATTCTCAATTTTTATTTTTGCGCTTATTATTATAATGCCAAAACAAAATTACGCACAATCTACATTGAACTGTACAAGCTGTCATATTACAAGTCATGTTACAAATGATAGCCTTTGGGTTACAAGCCATCATGGAAATACACAAAATGATGTTGCATCCGAATTGTCCTCGGATGACATAGGCAGTACGCCGGATACGGTAATTGCAGGTGAAGATTGTATTGCTTGTCATGCTCCCACAGCTGTTACAGTTAACGGCGGTATGACAGAGGGTCAGGCATTAGGGAATTTTTTCTCAACAACAAATGGAGTTTTCACCGATTCGACCCATGCGATTGATACTACAAATTGGCCTAATGTAGCTTGTGTTGCATGTCATAACGTTCCATCAGATCATCCAAACTCAATGCCTGTATTGGCAATTTATAATTCGTTCAGTACCCAGTATGCTTCGGTATCTAATTCAACGGAATTATGCGGACAATGCCATGGCAGTCTCCGTTTCGCCGATACCGATCATTTAACGATGAATGCATGGAAAACCAGTAAGCATGGACACGGCGGGCAAGCCGATGT
>CAZXJG010000035.1:0-21624 GCA_964640985.1 uncultured Melioribacteraceae bacterium
CATCTGCAATTCTTCCACCACCTTTTGCTCCAACGAATCTTTTAATTTTTTTAGTTCACTTTCAATTTGATATGTTCTATATGGTTCCTGAGTTCCGGCTCCGCCTAAAAGCCAATTAATATCGCAGCCTGCTTTAAGAAGTTTAATCATAATTCTTGTTCCTGGTTCTCGTCTACCGCTTGTATATTGTTGTAATTGCTGAGGTGAAATTTCAAGTGCATCAGCTAATGCTTTAAGAGTTTTATATTTTCTTTTCGCAAATAATCTAATTCTTGTCCCAATACCTGATGGTAAATTTTCTTCGGAAAATAAATCTAAATCATCAGCTAAAGAGTTATAAAAAAAATCAAATTCCAACTGATAATCTTTGATGATATCTTTAATCTGCTGATAAAGTGTATCGTCGAAAACCGAATCTTCATTTAAAAGATAAGATAAAGTCTGTTTTTTTAACCCTAACTTTTCGGCAAGCCAGCTTTGTTTGATTCCAAAAGATTGAAGAAGGAATTTTATTTCTTTTTGTTTATTCATAAGATCACCAAAATCTGAGATTAATTGATGCTTTATTATTAAAATAATAAAAAAGTAGGTATTAAAAAATTTTAAAATTTTTATTTTGAGAAATCAAATCATCAAAATTTGATTTTTTTATCAATTAGTTTTATGCAAATTGGTAAAATTATACCGGTATCCGGAATTGAGGAGGTAAGCATTTTTATTGTTTTGTTATTGTATTAAAGCCGGATCGGACGACCCGGCTTTAATAAAGGATAATTACTTAAGCAGCATCATTTTCTTAGAAACAACATGATTACCGGATCTTAAACGATAAATATAAGTGCCGCTTGCTAAATTACTTGCATTAAAGTTTACATTATGTACACCTGCTTGCATTACTTGATTGTGAATAAGCACGGCAACTTCTTGCCCGAGTATATTATAAATTCTCAAATCGACACTTGCCTCCTTCTGCAATCCGAATCTAATTGTTGTAGTCGGATTGAATGGATTCGGATAGTTTTGAGAAACAAAGAATTTACGAGGTACAAGGTTATCTTCAACGCTTGTAACAATACCGTTTACAACGGTAATGTGTAGAGTATCAACGCTTGATACTAATGGTTCGGAACTATTTGAACTTTTGGCGAGAATAACAAAGTCAACAACTGAAGTATCTTTTCCACCTAAAGCCTTTAATAAATCTGTAGCTTTCATCAAAGCGACAGTATCTAGAGCGCTATTTTCAGCAGTAATACGAAGAACTTCTTTCCCTGCTGAGTAACCTACCAATTGATAATAAATTTGATCACCATTCAAATCAACTGAAGGCGACCACGTTACGGTATCAACTTCTGTAGAGTCTTTTATTACAAGCGGACCCTGTTGAGCATATTGATGATAAATAGGACTAAAGAAGAAGTAAGGTGAAGGCGGTACGGAAACACCTTGAGTAATATCTGCATAGTAGCCGGGAGTAATTTGATAACCGTTGTTAGCAGGAGTACTTGATGTATATTGAGTAGCAATACCTATTACATTAATTGGGTATGCAGGTGCGGTGCTATCATCAAGATCGGTATCTGAGTCGATTCTCATAGTAAGTGTTTTATAACCGTCCCATATAGTTAAATTAGCAGATTTCCCCGAACTTGGCCAAGCAGATGAATTATTAGTTGTATCAACACCGTCTATTTCAATTAATCTGCTTTCATAAGATTCGGCATTGGCTAGGTACGATTCAATTGTTACTTTAGCCGGAGTTAATACTCTTCCCGAATCAAGAACCGTTACATCTGTGTTTGGATCGCTAACAGTTAATTCGGTTGTTCCTTTATATTGAGTAACTTTACCGGTAACGAGAACTCTATCACCGAAATTTAATTTTGGTCCTACTTTACTATAATTAAATAATAATATTCCACTATTTCCATCTTGAATTGTATAACTAAATCTAGTAGATGCGCCTTGTAAATCAGGTGCATTTACTACACCAATTACCGTCATTGTTTGCCCGTCATTGTCAGGTACAAAATTGGTGTCTGCGTCAACTCGTGCTTGAGCAATAGTAGATAAACCGTTAACTTTCATCATTCCGAGAACAACCAACGGTATATTTTTAGTATGTCCTCTCGGTATTCCCGAATAAAGGACTTCGTCTGTAGAAGAATCACTATCTACATTTCCAGTTGCTACAATATCATATTGCCCGCCGTTAGCAAGAATTAAAGAATCGATAATAGATTCTTTATAGTTGCCAGGATTGGTAATATCGCCACCTTGATAAGCGAGACGATAAATGGCACCGTTTGGACTGCCGTGACCTGTTCTGGAACCATAAACGAAATCTAAATGACCATTCCCGTCAAGATCGCCAACTGCACCGCCGTTTAATCTATCTGAACCGAATACACTAAAGTCTCCGATTACTGTGGTTGTAAGAGTATCTCCCGATTGCTGCAATAAATATACTTGACTGCCGCCAATCCATTGTCCAACAACAATTTCTTTTTGTCCATTTCCCGCTAAATCTACAACTTGTGCAGATTTCCACGAACCGCCGGGTACAACATTTGCTTGATCAGGGCCGATTGTATATTTACCGTTAGCATAAAATACCGGTGTAACAGTGCCGTTGAAATGGAATAAGTAAATTGTACTGTCAACAACAGCTAAATCGTAAATTGTACTTGACGACATGGTTGACCCGACACCGGAAGCATCAATTTTCCAATGTTCGGAACCGTCTCCGTTATCAGGTATATTATCAACTGAAATAACACCAAAACGGTAAGTCGATTTACGGTCGGCAAATATTATTTCCTGTTTGCCGTCATTATTAACATCGGCAACAACTATTCTGAAAGGTCTGATTTCCAATCCTTTACCGGTGCTTGTAATTGAATCGCTGATTGTAAATTCCGCATTAGGTTTATAACCGCCATTACCATCCGGAACGCCTAAAGCATCACTACCTCCACCTTCGGCTTCATAAACTAAGATTCTTGGTGGATTTGGATTTGTAGTTGCATCTAATGCATTTACCGGTCCCCAAATAACTTCCATCTTTCCATCATTATCAAGGTCGCCGTAAGTTAATCCTGCCCATGTGTTTTGATTGGGTATATTAGGAACTGCCGACCAGACAGAATCCCAGGAAGTACCGTTAAATTTAAATTCATAGATTCTAGGGATAGTGGATTTATAAAGTTCTCCGCTAATTGCATAAATTTGCGGAGCTTTGGAACCTGTAACATCGTGTATTAAAGCATTTCCATAGCCTTCTTGATCTGCTACACGAGGAGCAATGACCGAGAGCCGTTTGAAAATTTCCGTTTGAGCATTTAACGAGCCGACAAATGCAACAAAGAAAATAAAAAATAAGATTTTTTTGAAAAGTATTTTGTGTTTCATGTACATATCTCCTTTTATGATTGATTAAATATTTATTTAAGTAATACCATTTTTTTTGTTATTTGATTTACACCATTAGATATTCTATAAATATAAGTACCGGATGCTAATTTGGAAGCATTAAATGATACTTTATAAACTCCCTTTTCAAAATAAGAAGAATTGATTAGATTTTTAACTAACCGTCCCGTAATATCAAAAACGGATAAAGAGATGTTCTCACTTTTTGGTAATGAAAACTCAATTACAGTAGTCGGATTAAAAGGATTTGGATAATTTTGTTTTAATGAAAATTCTTTTGGTGTAATGTTTTGTTCCCTTTTGACGTCTGTAATTGTTAATTGGATAGTCGGTAATGTTGAAGAATAAACCCATTTTTCAACTGTCCAGCCGTAATATGATTGTGAATATAAATTATCATTTTCATCAAAATCGATATTGTAAGTTGAAGTATAACCAGATGCTGTTCCTATATTGCTGGGACGATTATTATATGCGCCTGTTTTTTCATAATTCCATTTTGCAACATCAATAGTATCCATTATAGTGCCGGTGTTGGGATTAATGGCAAAAATTTTACTATACTCGTAACCGGCACCTTTCAAAAAATCGGCTGCAGTTGCAACAAATAAAATATTTTTACCATCCATAAAATTTAGTCCCCACGGTCCAACTGAAAAAGTTATACCATTGCTTGGAGTAAAAGTAGAATCCATTACAAAGTTAAAGCCGTTATATAAGGTATATCCGTTTTTAACATCGCCAACGTAACAATATATTTTTTTAGATAGATAGTTAGAAACATATAGAACCGTTCCATCATTATTAACCGTTACGCCGCGGGCTGTACCGGGCTCCGGTAATGTAATTGATTGAAGTGGAGTACCGGAATGTGTTGATGAAGTCCACGCCGGATCTGAATCGGGACTCCCGAATACTAAAACTTTTGCTGCTGAAGTAGAATCGCCTCCGGCTGTAACAAAAACATCGCCTGTGTTTTTACTAACATCTATTGCCCATATTGGTTCGGAACCGGTTTCAAGTCTTTTAGGATAAGATGTTACACTGTCTTGTCCAAGTTGGAACATTAACAAATTATGATAAGAATCATTATTTGCTACAATTACCTTATCGGTAACTCCATTGTTGTCTTTAAACGATGCCAATGCCTTTGCATCCGTCATTGTTACTTGATCAAATAAGTTTATCCAAAGCATCTGAAAGCCACCGATACCGCTTGTACCGTATGCATAATGACCTAAACGTCCGTGTGTTGAATCTGCATTAGCATATCCAACCAAATAATTAGTATTATTCGATTCTCTATTAACTAATGCGACAAAACTATTATCTCCTAAAACAGCTACTGATATTGTATTGTAACTAACGGCATTACTATCGGGATTGTCGATAGTAGCATAGGCACACGACCACGTACCGTTAAATGTTTGGGCGTTAAGTAATGTTGATGATATTATGAAGAAGAAAGTAAATAAGAAAAAATTGTACAAACTTTTCATAGAAATTCCTCCTAATAAGTTTGATAAAGTTTTGGAATGTAATTAGATGGTGTAAAATATAAAATTTTGATTTATTAAAGTCAAGAGTCATTTATATTTATTTGTTATTATTTATATTTATTTACCGATTGTTTTTTAAAGAATTAAAGAAGTTTTATCTTTGCACCTATGAAATTTTTTACTTTTGATATTCATCGAAGAAATATATTAAGATTAGCATTGCCCGCAATTGCCGGATTATCAACACAAATGTTGCTTTCTTTAGTTGATACTGCGATGGTTGGAAGACTACCAAATGCAGAGTATTCTTTGGCGGCAATGGGTATCGGCTTCCTTGCTACTTGGGCTGTTGTAAGTTTTTTTTCAAGCTTGGCAACCGGCACTCACGTGCTTATAGCGAGGCATTTCGGGAGAAAGAATTATAAAGAATGTGGAGATGTTTTAAATACATCTTTAATAATTTCTATAATTCTAGGAATCTCCGTAGCATTTTTGATAGTTTATTTTGCTTTCGATATTGCAGATTTTTTTGCCGTCGATAAAACAGTAGGGCATTATGCAGGAGAATATCTTTTTTATAGATTTTTGGGAATTCCTTTTTTTCTAATTTCAGCTTCATATAGAGGGTTTTATTTCGGAATTGGGAAGACCAAAATATTTATGTATTCGGGTATTTTAACAAATTTACTTAACATAATTTTCGATTATATATTTATTTATGGTGATTTTGGAATTAAAGGAATGGGCTTAGCGGGTGCAGGACTTGGATCTTCGTTAGCAACTATTATTGATTCTTTGTTTTATTTTGTAATAAGTACATTTAAATCTTATAGAGAAAAATTTAAATATTTTAAGAAATTCAAATACAATTCCAATATTGCCAATTCCATTGTGAAAATTGCTTTGCCCGTTTCTTTTCAAAACATTTTTACTTTAACAGGATTTTTAGTTTTCATTGCCATTACCGGTTTAATTGGGACCTTACAACAAGCGGCAAGTCAAATTACGGTATCTGCAATGTTTTTATCTTTAATGCCGAGTTTCGGCTTTGGAATTGCAGCTCAAACTTTTGTAGGTAATAAATTAGGGCAGAATAATGTTTCTTTAGCAAAATTTTATGGATTCGAAACAAGCAAAATAGCAACTGCCTATACTATTTTTATCGGGATAATTTTTGTTTTATTCCCGAAAATAATTTTGTTGGCATTAACTAAACAAAATAACATAATAGTTCTCGCAATACCTATTCTAAGAATAGCCGGTTTTGCACAGGTATTTTTTGGAGTAGGGATTGTACTTGCCAGCGGTCTTCAATCTGCCGGAGAATCATTTTTTGTTATGATGAGTGATATCATCGTAAATTGGGTTATATTTATTCCTTTAGCGTATATTCTCGGCGTTGTAATGCATTTCGGAATAATAGGTGCTTGGTCGGTAATGCCGCTTTATACGGTTTTATACGCTATTGTGATATTTTTAAAATTTAAATACGGAAGATGGATTAAATATAAAGATTAATTCGTTTTTGCTTTTTCCAAACCAAAATTTTAAGAAATATTTTTGAGATAAAACCTGCAACATCAATCTTGTTTCTATAGATTGAGATGTTCTACAAAACGCGCGACTTGTAAGGTACGTGTTTTTTTGTATGGTTTTAGTTTGATAAGTAGGAAGTAATTTATTCAAAACCGAGGTGAATTAAATAAAATTGAGGCGACGGTCGGATTTGAACCGACGAATAAAGGTTTTGCAGACCTTCGCCTTAGACCACTTGGCTACGTCGCCGAATTATAAAAAAATCTACAATAAGTGGATTTACAGAGCGGGAGACGGGACTCGAACCCGCGACATCAACCTTGGCAAGGTTGCGCTCTACCAACTGAGCTACTCCCGCATTCATTATCTTAAGAACATTTTTTCAAAAAACAAATATAATATTGTTTTTAATATTACACAATATTCAAATTAGATTGATAACTTTTTTAACGGAAACAATATGCAAAGATTTTAATAAATTTAAAGATATTTATAAATACAGCTAAAATTTAAATGTTAATAATTTTAAATAAGCTTATATTAAAAAATATATTTTAAAATAATTTGCGAAAATGTACGAAGTAGAAAGACAAGAACTTATTGACAAATTAAGGGCAAAAGGCATAACAGATGAAACTGTTTTGAATGCCATTGAAAAGGTAGAAAGACATCTTTTTATTCCCGATGCAATGAAACATTTTGCTTACAACGATGTTGCCCTTCCAATAGGCTATGGACAAACAATTTCGCAACCTTATACCGTTGCAATTATGACTGAAGCCTTAAAATTAAAAAAAGGATCAAAAGTATTGGAAATTGGTACCGGTTCCGGTTATCAAGCAGCAATTCTATTTGAAATGGGTATGAAGGTTTATTCGATTGAAAGACATCATCAACTATATATGAAAACACAAAAGCTGTTTGAAAAGCTGGGTATCAGAGCAGTTTTACGTTGCAGTGACGGAACTTTAGGCTGGGAAGAATTTGCTCCTTTTGATGGAGTTATTGTTACAGCAGGTTCTCCCGATATTCCTGAAAATCTTAAAAGGCAACTTGCTGTAAATGGTAGACTCGTTATCCCTGTCGGGAAACGTTCAACTCAAAAGATGATGATCTTAGAAAAAAAAGACGCGGATAAATTTACTGTAGAAAAAATTTCCAATTTTGTTTTTGTGCCATTGATAGGTAAAGAAGGTTGGAAAAGCAAGTAATTACAATAGTTGGACCTACTTGTTCCGGGAAAACATATTTAAGTCTCGTAATTGCAAAAAAAATTAATTGTGAAATTATTTCTGCCGATAGTCGTCAAATATTTAAATATTTAAACATTGGTACTGCAAAACCATCTGCTTTTGAATTAAAAACTGCTAAACATCATTTCATAAACAAGATTAATCCAGATGAATATTATAATGTAAGTATGTTCGAAACGGAGGCTTTGAAAATAATCGATGCTCTTTTTAAAAAAGGGAAAACCCCTATTGTTGTCGGGGGTTCGGGGCTTTATATTAAAGCACTGATTGATGGAATATTCGATGCCCCTGATCCCGATTTTAACCTTAGAGAAAAATTAATAAAATTGCATCGTCAAAAAGGGAATGAATTTCTCTATAATGAACTTAAAAAAGTTGATCCGTTGGCAGCTTCTAATATGCTGCCGCAAAATTGGAAACGTGTGATTCGTGCCTTAGAGATTTTTTACAATTCAGGTGTTTCGATCGTTAAACTTCAAAAATCATCTTCGCGAAAATCTAAAGTTAAATTTGTTCAATACGGTTTAAAATGGGAAAGAGATGTTTTGTATTCGATGATTGAGAAAAGAGTTGATAAGATGATAATGAACGGATTGGTAGAAGAAGTAAAAAGTCTGTTGGATAAAGGATATTCGCCTGAATTAAATTCATTAAATACAGTCGGATATAAAGAAATAATTGCCTATTTGAAAAAAGAGATTTCGTTGGAGCGGAGTATCGGATTAATTAAAAGAAACACCAGGAGATTTGCGAAACGTCAAATGACTTGGTTTAATGCAGATAAGAAAATTAAATGGTATCAAATAAAGTCGATGGGCGATTTAAATAATTTAGCAGAAAAAATAATTGCTTCTCAGATAAATAAAAAATAAAAGCATCGATAATTTTTATAGACAATAAAATATTAATTTATAGTTTCACAATTAGTTTTATTTCGATATATTTTTATGTATAAATTACTAATTTTAGGAAATTTTAATGATTATTAAAAAAATCCTAAGATTAAAATCTAATTTTATCCAAAAAAAAAGAGATAATTATGATTGGAATAATTGGATATGGCTCTTACCTTCCACGTTACCGTATAAATGTAGAAAGTATCGCGAAAGAATGGGGAGCTGATCCCGAGTCTATTAAAAACGGTTTAAGATTATTTGAAAAAACTGTTCCCGGATTAGATGAAGATACAATTACAATTTCCGTTGAAGCGGCAAAGAATGCATTAAAACGTGCAAATATTAATCCGGAAGAAATTGGAGCGGTTTATATCGGTTCAGAATCACATCCCTATGCGGTAAAACCAAGCGGAACAGTTTTAATTGAAGTTTTAGGAATAGGGCACGATGTGCATGTTGCAAATTATGAATTTGCCTGTAAAGCAGGTACTGAAGCTATGTTTGTAGCGTACGGTTTGGTAAAAGCCGGCGAAGTCAAATATGCTCTTGCTATTGGGGCGGATACTTCACAAGGTGCACCCGGTGATGCATTGGAATATTCCGCATCTGCGGGAGGTTCGGCATTCATTATCGGTAAAGAGGATGTTGCTGCAGAAATTTTATTTACAAATTCCTATACTTCGGATACTCCTGACTTTTGGAGAAGGGAACACGCATTTTATCCGCATCATGCAGGGCGTTTTACAGGTGAGCCTGCCTATTTTAAACATGTTGTAGGTGCAGGCGAAAAATTATTAAAAAAATCCGGTATGGAACCTAAAGACTTTGATTATGCCGTTTTTCACATGCCCAATGGTAAATTTCCACAAAGAGCGGCTAAAAAATTAGGGTTTACTAAAGAACAAATTCAAACCGGCTGGATTGTGCCTTGGATGGGTAATACTTACTCCGGTTCGTCACCAACAGGTTTATCGGCTGTTTTGGATGTAGCAAAACCAGGTGATAAAATTTTTATGGTTTCTTTCGGGTCCGGTGCCGGAAGTGATGGTTTTATTTTTCAAACAACAGATAAAATTAAAGATATACAAAACAAAGCACCGAAAATAAGAGAAATGTTAGATGAAAATAAGATATATTTAGATTATGGTGAGTACGCAAAATTTAGAGAAAAAATCATTCTAAACGAGTAAAAAAAGGATTTTAATATGAAAGACGTTGCAGTAATTGGAATTGGAATGACAAAATTTGGGGAGCTGTGGAACAAATCGATTAGTGATATTTTTGTTGAAGCTGCACTAAATGCAATTGATAATGCCGGAGTAGATCATTTGGATTCGATGTATGTTGGAAATATGTCGGGTGGTTTATTTAACGGACAGGAACATATTGGTGCAGTAATGGCAGATTATCTTGGTATGACTCCCGTTTCCGCCACAAGGGTTGAATCGGCCTGTGCTTCTGGCGGTGCAGCATTTAGACAAGCATATTTTGAAATAGCATCGGGTAATAGCGATATCGTTTTAGCCGGAGGTGTTGAGAAAATGACCGACGGTGTTGATGTAACTGCCGCATTGGCAACTGCGGCAGATCAAGAGTATGAAGTATATAACGGAATAACTTTTCCCGGACTTTATGCAATGATAGCTAATGCGCATATGAACCGGTATAAAACAACAAAACGGCAGTTAGCGGCTGTTGCAGTTAAAAATCATAAAAACGGTGCTAAAAATCCAAATGCGCAATTCAGAAATGAGATTACAATTGAGCAGGTAATGAATTCTACTTTAGTTGCCGATCCGCTCGGATTACTCGATTGTTCGCCTGTAACAGACGGCGGTTCTGCAGTAATATTATGCTCAATGGAATTAGCTAAAAAATTTACGGATACTCCTGTTAAAATTATAGCTTCGGCACAAGCTTCCGATACAATTTCACTTTATGAACGAGAAAGTTTTACATCATTAAAGGCAGTAACCGAAGCCGCAACTAAAGCTTATAAACAGGCAAATCTTAAACCTGAAGATATTGATGTTGCAGAAGTTCACGATTGTTTTACAATTGCCGAAATTGTTGTTAGTGAGGATCTTGGCTTTTTTGAAAAAGGTTTGGGAGGTATTGCAGTTGAAAGCGGTAAAACATCTATTGAAGAGGGGATAATCCCAATTAATACAAGCGGCGGGTTAAAGTCGAAAGGTCATCCTGTCGGTGCTACTGGCATTGCACAGATAATTGAACTTTATGAACAATTAACCGGACAAGCCGGTAAGCGACAAGTGAAAAATGCCAGAATCGGTTTAGCTCAAAACATGGGCGGTTCCGGGGCAAGTTGTGTAATAAATATTTTGGAGGCAATATGATAAGTCCGAAGTATGTGAGAGAAATTCCGCAGAGATATCGTCTTGAAGCTTCTAAATGTAAAAGTTGTGGGAAAGTTAATTTTCCGCCGCGCCTTGTTTGTCCGAATTGCAGATCACGTGAGTTTGAAACTATTAAACTTAGCGATGAAGGGGAAATATTGACTTATACAATAATAAGAGTTGCGTCGGATACTTATTCGTTTGGTACTCCTTATGGCGTTGCGATTATTGAACTGAATGAAGGTGCAAAGTTAATGGCTCAAATTACCGATACTAAGCTTGAAGATATTTCGATTGGTAAAAAGGTTAAAATTGTTTTTAGAAAAATAAAAGACGACGGTAAAACCGGTATTCATTGTTATGGTTATAAGGCAGTTGTTCTATAGCTATATGATGTTTAAAAAATTTTATTCTTGTGTATACATTACATTAGTCTAAAATAAAACAAAAAATAGAGCATCTTTAACTTTTTCCGCACAACCGTCTGTAAACAATATTACTTCTTTTAATATAAGCAACCGGTATACTCCAAACATGAACCAACCGGGTAAACGGCCAAACGCCAAAAATGAGGAATGCCAAAATCACATGAATTTGGTACACTAAGGGTACTTCGATCATCAGTTTAGAATTTGGAGCGAATATAAATAAGCTACGAAACCAGGGAGAAATCGTACTTCGATAATCAAATCCACCGACGGATAAATTAAAGATCAATGTGTTATAAATACCGATGCCAACCACTAAAAACAAAAGCACTGCGATTAACTTATCACCCAAGCTGCCGGTAACGGATATGCGCTTGTTACCGTAACGTCGAACGAGCAGTAAAAACAAACCGATTACGGTAACCAAGCCTGCTGCTCCACCGAAATAAACGGCGGAAAGATGGTACGCTTCGTTGCTGATGCCTACTTGAGCTAAAAAGGATTTTGGCACCAATAATCCCAGCACATGCCCGCCGAAAACGAGTAAAATTCCGTAATGGAACAACAAACTGCCCCATTTAAGATTTTTCTTTTCCAGAAATTCACTCGATTTGGATGTCCAACCAATTTGGTCGGTATTATAACGATAAATATGCCCTACGATGAAAATACTTATCATCAAATAAGGGAATATAACCCATAAAAATTGATTCCAATAGTTCATAATGCAACTTTTTCAGTTATAGATTTATTAATTATCAATAAATTTGCTTCCAATAAAAAAGCGTAAGGACTATTTATTTCTTTAAGAAAATTTTTCGTTTCTTCAATCGCGCTTTTATAACGATTAAACAATTCAATAATTATGCTTTCTTTTGCTTGTGAAATAAACTCTAAAAATAGCGGTAAATAATCCGGTAATTCATTTGAATTAATAATAAACTCTTCGTTTTCATATATTTGTTTTAATTCAACAAGAGTTTGCCCACGTTCTTTTTCATCTTTTAATTTTGTATATGTAAGATAAAGATTTGTTTTTTCATTAAAATCAAAAGTGTGTACGTAATTTTCCGTAAGCTCATTAAATGAATGTTGAGAAAAATAATTAACAAATAAATTTAATTTTTCATAAAGTTCGGTATCAGGAATATCTTGGATTATTGTTTGCAAGTTTATTTCCGTCAGTTCCTTTACGGGATATTGGAGTAGTAAAGAAATTAGTTTTATTATTTCTCTTTTATCCATTTTTTTCAATTGTCTCTAAAAAATATTTATTATATATTTGCCACAAAGTCACGAAGGCACTAAGATTATAAAATAAATCTTCTAATTCCATTTTTGATAAGGGGTACATTAAAATTGATTAAAAAACCGAGACGTTTATCGGTTAATTTTAAATGACTTAGAATTTGTGCCTCCCAGACAGGATTTATCTCATCCACAGCTTTTAGTTCACAGATTACAAGCTTGTCTACTAAAACATCTAAACGCAGTCCTTCATCAAAAACTAATCCATCATATACTATCGGAATATCAATCTGTCGCTGATATTTCAATTCACGTTTAGAGAGTTCATGACAGAAACATATTTCATAGACTTTTTCAAGTAATCCCGGACCTAAATTTTTATGTACTGAAAAAGCTGAGTCGACAATATTTTTAGCGATATATTCCTCTCTTTCTGATAATGGCTTAAAATTCATATCTTCCCTTGGTGGCTTAGTGACTTTGTGGCTGAATTATTACAAGAATCATCAAACTGATAACCTGTCATTCCCTGTTCATGATAAAGGTCTTTATATTTTTCTTTATGAGCAATAGGGATAACAAAACGGTCTTCATACTTAGCTATTGCCAATAAATTGTACATTTCTTCAACTATTTCGTTTGTAAGTTCGGCATCTTTTAACAATTTATCATCGAATTCTTTATTAATATTTTTTGCTCTCATATACCGGCGCATAAGAATCATCTTTTTTAAAACTTTTTTAATAACAATAGTATCTCCGGCAGTAAGAAGATTTGCCAAATATTCAATAGGGATTCTCATTTCATCTATGGTTGGGAAAATGTCTGTGCTGTTTTCTTCTCCAAGTAGATTCATTATCGGACTTAAAGGGGGTACATACCAAACCATAGGCAACGTCCGGTATTCGGGATGCAAGGGTAATGCTATTTTCTGCTCTATGGCAAGTTTATAGATTGGAGATTTTTGAGCGGCTTCTATCCAATCATCGGCAATGCCGTCTTTTTTTGCCTGTTTAATAATTTTAGGATCATTAGCGTCAAGAAAAAGATTTAATTGCGCTTGATATAAATCTTTTTCGTTAGTAGTTGAAGCTGCTTTTCCCACTTCATCGGCATCATATAATAGAATACCAATATATCTGATTCGTCCCACGCAAGTTTCTGAACAAATCGTAGGTAATCCGGCTTCGATACGTGGGAAACAAAGGGTACATTTTTCAGCTTTATGTGTTTTCCAGTTGAAGTATACTTTTTTATAAGGGCATCCGCTAATACAGAAACGCCAGGCTCTGCATGCATCCTGATCAACTAATACTATACCGTCTTCATCACGTTTATACATAGCTCCCGACGGGCATGAAGCGACACACGTTGGATTTAGACAATGTTCACATATACGCGGCAGATACATCATAAAAGCATTCTCGAATTCCAGCTTAATTGCTTCTTGTATATTTTTAAAGTTTTGGTCTAAATGTCCCGTTTCTTTGGAGCCGGCTAAATCATCTTCCCAATTCGGCCCCCATTGTAAATTCATATTATCGCCGGTAATCTGAGATTTCGGTTTTGCAACAGGTTGATGTTTTTTCGCGGGACTGTTAGTTAAAGTTTCGTAATCATAAGTCCAGGGTTCATAATATTCATCAATTGTCGGCAGGTCGGGATTATGAAAAATATTCAGATATTTATAAAATCTATTTCCGGCTTTTAAATCAAGTTTGTTGTTTTTTAATTTCCACCCGCCTTTATATTTATCCTGGTTTTCCCATTCTTTCGGGTAGCCTATTCCGGGTTTCGTTTCAACATTATTAAACCACATATATTCGGCACCCTGACGATTTGTCCAAGTGTTTTTACATGTTACGCTACATGTGTGACAACCAATACATTTGTCAAGATTCATCACCATCGCAATTTGAGCTTTAATCTTCATACCAAACCACTTTTTTAAGTTTTCTGATAATTACTTTTAAATCCCTTTGATTACCTGTAGGTCCGTAATAGTTAAATCCGTAACTTAATTGTGCATATCCGCCGATAAAGTGTGTAGGTTTTACATGTACCATAGTCGGACTGTTATGAGTACCTCCACTCAAATTAGTAATAGCAGAGCCGGGTGTATTTATAGTTCTATCTTGTGCATGGTACATATATGTAGTACCCCTCGGCATACGATGACTTACAACTGCTCTTGCAACAACAACACCGTTACGGTTATAAACTTCAATCCAATCATTATCTTTAACATCAATTTCATCTGCATCTTTATTATTTAACCAAACAGTAGGTCCACCGCGAAATAATGTAAGCATTGTCAAATTATCGTAAAACATACTATGAATATTCCATTTACCGTGTGGTGTTAAATATTTAAGAGAAATTGTTTTAGCTTCGGATTCCGGGATATCGTCATTTTTTGCAAATGCCTGTGTAGAAAGCACCGGTTTATAAACGGGCAAGCCTTCACCGAATTCAAGCATAATTTCATGGTCAAGGTAAAAATGCTGTCGTCCGGTTAAAGTACGGAAAGGCACCAATTGCTCGATATTAATGGTGAATGGGGAATAGCGCCTGTTTTTGTTTGTTCCCGTAAAAATTGGTGTCGAAATCACTTCCTTCGGTTGGGCTGTGATATTGGCAAGTGTGAAATGAACCGATTCTTGTTCACGAGTAAAATCATTTAACGGCAACCCGGTCTTTTTTGCTTCTGCTTCCCAAGCTTTTGTTGCCATCTTTCCATTCGTAGCACTCGATAAAGTTAGTATAACTTCTATTACGCTTCGTGCATCTTCAATATTCGGCAAGCCTTTATTAAAGCCTGTGTTATAAATACCAAGTATTTTTTTCAATTCTTCATATTGCTTTTTACCTGACCATGAAATACCGTGAGAACCGATAGGTTTATTTTCTACGAGAGGACCTAAAGAAATAAATTTGTCGAATATCCGGGTATAATCCCTTTCGACAATTACAAATTTAGGTAAAGTTTTACCCGGGATCGGTTTAACTTCTCCTTTACGCCAGTCTTTTACTTTTCCAAACGGCTGTGCAATTTCGCCTGGAGAATCGTGTAATAAAGGTGCCGCCACAAAATCTTTTTGAATTTCAGGCAAATATAATTTTGCCATTTCCGAAAATTGTTTTGCTATTGCTTTGAAAATATCCCAATCCGATTTTGCTTCCCACGGCGGAGAAATTGCCGGATTAAACGGGTGAACATAAGGATGCATATCCGTACTGCTGATATCGTTTTTTTCATACCATGTTGCAGTCGGTAAAACGATATCGGAATATAATGCCGTGCCCGACATTCTGAATTCCAGGTTCACTAATAAATCCAATTTCCCTTCGGGAGCTGTAGCTCTCCAGTTAATTTCTTTAGTATCACTTAATTGGGCGGATTCTTTTCCAAGAACACCTTGGTGAGTACCGAGGAGATGTTTAAGAAAATATTCGTGTCCTTTACCCGAACTTGATATAAGATTAGCCCGCCAAACAAATAATGTACGTGGAAAATTAACCGGATTATCAGGGTCTTCTATTGCAAATTCTATCTGTTTTTCTTTTAATTTATCGACTACATATTTTATTACTTCTTCATCGTTTTCAGCACCCGATTCCTTTGCTTCTTTAACGAGATTTAATGTGTTGCGATTAAATTGCGGATACGATGCCGACCAGCCTAATCTTGCCGATAATACATTATAATCGGCTGGATGTTTATATCTTGGTTTTTCAGTTGTAGCCGATATTAAATCATCCATCGGTATTTCTTCGTAACGAAACTGATCGGTACCAAAATAGAAAAAAGAAGTTGCATTTTGTAAACGCGGCGGCATAGACCAGTCGCGGGCAAAAGCAACAGTTTGCCATCCTTCTGCCGGTCTAACTTTTTCTTGCCCTACATAATGTGCCCAACCACCACCGTTAACTCCTTGGGAACCGGTTAATAAAACAAGATTTAAAATTGTTCGATAACTTACATCGGCATGAAACCAATGATTAATTCCTGCACCCATAATAATCATAGAACGACCTTTGGTATCAACCGCGTTTTGTGCAAATTCGCGTGCAATTTGAATTACTTGATTTGGTTTTATCCCGGTATATTTTTCTTGCCAGGCGGGGGTGTAAGGTTCCATGTCGTTATAATCGGAAGCGTAACTACCATTTTTAAGATCGCGGTTAATTCCATAATTTGCAAGCATAATATCGAAAACTGTAGTAACATAGTTTGTTTTACCGTCAATCTCAATACGTTTGACGGGTACCGGTCTGTGCAGAACAGTACGTGTGGTGTCGTCAAAGTATGGTAAATCGATGGTAACAGTCTCATCTTCGTTGCCGAGCATAGTAATAAGAGGGTCAAACTTATGTCCGTTTTGATCTTCCGTTTTAAGATTCCAAGTATTTTTCCCTTCCCAGCGGTGTCCGATACTTCCATTAGGAACAACAAATTTATTCGTTATTTTATCGAGGACTACCGTTTTCCATTCGGAATTTTTTAATGATAATTTAAGATCAACAGCCAGTAAAAACCGGTCGGTTACAAAATTATCACCTTGTTTTTTTAGTTTTATTAGAAAGGGTAAATCCGTAAATTTTTTAGCATAATCATAAAAGTAATCTGTTTTGTTATCGATGTAGAATTCTTTTAAAATTACATGTGTCATAGCCTGAGCCAAAGCTCCGTCCGCACCCGGATTTACAGCTAACCAATTATCTGCAAATTTAACCGATTCGGCATAATCGGGGCTAATTGAAACCACTTTAGTTCCTTTATAACGTACTTCGGTCATAAAATGAGCGTCAGGTGTTCGTGTCAAAGGAATGTTCGACCCCCACATAATCAGATAGCCGGCATTATACCAATCACTGCTTTCCGGAACGTCGGTCTGATCGCCCCAAATTTGCGGTGAAGCCGGTGGAAGATCAGCATACCAATCATAAAAACTTAGCATCGATGCCCCAACCAAAGATAAAAACCGGGAACCTGCAGCATAACTAACCATCGACATTGCAGGTATTGGTGTAAAACCGGCAATCCGGTCGGGTCCGTATTTTTTAATTGTATAAAGCATTTGAGCAGATATGATTTGGTTTATTTCTTCCCACGAAACACGGACAAAACCGCCTTTTCCCCGGGCTTTTTTATAAGAACGTGCTTTTTCGGGATTTTCAACAATACTTTGCCATGCTTTTAGGGGATCTTTCAATTCAGTTAATGCTTCTTTCCAATATTTTAATAAAATTCCACGAATGTAAGGATATTTAACACGCAAAGGGCTGTAAGTATACCAAGAGAACGAAGCTCCGCGCGGACAACCACGCGGTTCATATTCCGGCATATCTAATTCGGTAGCAGGGTAATCGGTAGCCTGGTTTTCCCAGGTAATAATTCCATTTTTAACAAATACTTTCCAACTGCAAGAGCCGGTACAGTTAACACCGTGTGTAGTTCTGACTACTTTGTCGTATTGCCATCTATTACGATAAAAATCTTCCCATTCCCTATCTTGAGAATCTAATTCGCTCCAGCCGTTTGCAAATTTTTCTTTAGGCTGAAAGAAACGTAATTTTTTTAATAAAGGTGATAATTTTTTATTCATCGAGCTGCTCCGGATTCCAAGAATTATTTCCTAAACAAGCGTAAACTTTTAATTACTGACTAAATCTATTTCTTTTGTTTTACCATAAGTTTTCAACAAGATAAATGAAACAATAATGGCTATAATTGCAAGGATCACATAAACAATAAAACCTTTAGCGTAGCCGGCAACTCCGTATTGATCGATAAAAATACCGAGAATTGGAGGTACTGCAAAGCCGCCGAAAGCTCCTAATCCGCCAACCCATCCGCTGGCACCACCCGGTGCCGAAGGTACATATTTGGGAACGAGTTTAAATACTGCAGCATTTCCTACTCCCATTCCGGCACCAATTATAATTTCACCAAGTAAAGATATTGGGAAAGAGCGGGAAACAATAAGAATTACTGCGCCAATTAAAATAGTAGCATAACTTAAAATTGCTATGCGTTCGCCGCCGAATTTATCGCTAATATGCCCACCGTAAATTCTAATTAAAGATGCAAGTAATGAAAAACCGAATGCCATTAGTAAAGCTGCTTCTCTAAGGTTCATTTGATAATTTTTAATCCAATAAACCGGGAACCAAGCTGTTAAAGCAAGGAAACCGCCAAAAGAAGTAAAATAGAGGATAACCAAACCCCAAGTCCCGGGTATTTTGGCAGAAATTTTTAATGCTTCTATTGTACTTCCCGATGGAAGGAGTTCTTGTCCTAATTGTTTTGCAACTGTTTCAGCTTCATTTTCATTAACTTTCTTTTTAATCAACTGAAAATAATATGCATCGTGAGTGAATATTATATAAATAACGGTACCGATTAATAGAAATCCAAACCAAATGATATAAGAATTTGTTAAACCTATCGAATGTAGAGCAAACGGCAGCAAAATGCCAAAGATTCCAGGTGCCGTATTTCCTAAACCTGCATAAGTGCCGAGAGCAACACCTTGTTTTTTTTGTGGGAACCAATATGAAGTTTGAGGGATACCGACTGAAAAAGTGGCAATACCGCAACCGCTTAAAAGTCCAAAGAAAAATATAAACCAATACATGTCCATATTGAGATTCGGATAATACATAAAAAGAATGGTTGACAAACCGAACATACCGATAACTGCCAGTATTAATAAAGTTGTTAACGGCTTTTTGCCGCCTACTTTATCTACCCAAGCACCGAAGGGTATTCGCAGAAGTGAACCTGTAAGTGATGGTGCTGCAACTAATAAGCCCAGTAAAAGTCCCGACATACCGAGCGATGCTTTGAATTTTGTTGCAACAGGGCCATAAAGTGATACTGCTGCAAAGCCGATAAAAAAGCCGAAGGTTGCCATTATCAAGCCGGCACTCGGACTCCCTTTAAGATGATACTTTTGTTTTAGATTATTTTCACTCATTTTCCCTCTATCTGTTTATAAGTAATTGTTGAGTTCATAAGATTATTAATGACAACATATCTTAATTTATTTTAATACAATTACTCAAAGATAATACTTTTTTTAAATACTTCAGAATTTTCTTCAAAAATTTTTGGTTTTTATTAAATTCTGTTTTTACGTTATAAATAATGAAAATTTAAAATTTTGTTTTTTGAACTACTATTTATATTGGTTTATATATTAATCGGTTTAATTTAGGTATTAAGTATATGTTTCGGTGACAAAAATTGAAAAGTAAAACTCTGATTACAAGAATATTAAAATATCAAATTTACCCACCTGTCATAATAAATACCGGTTTTGAACGGAAACTTTTATAAAAAGGTCGAAGTCTTTCGGTATTATAATATTTGCTTATATCAACAACCTTTTTAAAACTTGTAATTACTTCAATGGGTGCATTATCATAGCGTCCGTTTTTAAGAGTGACCAATCTTCCGCTTGAGCCTTCTAAAACCAAATCGAGTGCTAAATTACCAAAAGCCATTGGAACAATTGAATCGGTTGCATCGGGGTTACCGCTTCTTACTAAATAACCTAATCTTTGGTTAATAACATTAATCCTTTTCCCGTTGTTATATTTCGGAGATAAAGCTTTTAATCGTCTCGATATTTCATCACCGATACCGCCAAGCTTTTTATGGCCGTACATATCTTTTTCGGTATTTTCAAAAGACATTTCTTCACCTTTTATCATAGCTCCTTCTGAAACAAGTACAACGGAATAATGACTAGGATTAGTGTATCTGTCGTTAACTAATAATTCCGTCAATTTATCCATATCAAATTTGTATTCAGGGATAACACACCTATTTGCAGCACCGGCCATCGTAGGCAAAAGAGCGGTGAAACCGGCATATCTACCAAATACTTCGATAACCAAAAACCTTTCGTGTGAACCTGCCGTTGTTCTTAAATTATGTGTCATTTCAATTGTTCTTGTTACGCAGGTACTAAAACCAATACAGTAATCTGTCCCGGGAACATCGTTGTCCATTGTTTTTGGTATACCGATTATTTTAATACCCTCATTGTGAAGGCGTACACCGTAGCTAAGAGTATCATCGCCGCCTATCGGTATTAAATAATCAACTCCGAGAAAGTCCAAGTTTTTTAAAACTTCAGGAGTAAGATCATTAATCTCATCCGAATATTTATCGCGTAGATGTTCAGGAACCAACAATTTCGGCACATGGCTGGGCCGTGTTCTTGAAGTATGTAAAAAAGTTCCACCTGTTCTCCCGGTTTTATTTACTTCTTCTTCACTTAAAGTAATATAGCTTGAGCTATTATCAACCTTATTGTCTCGAATAATGCTCATTGCACCAGTCCAACCATGCCGTATGCCTATTACTTCAAAACCTTCTCTTATGGCTCTAATTGTTATTGCACGTATTGCAGGGTTTAATCCCGGTACATCGCCGCCGCCGGTTAATATTGCTATTTTACCTTTCTTTGTTTTTATATTACTCATGATTTTTTATCCATTTTTTTGAAATTGCATAAAATAAAAAGATACAATTATTTTTGTGATTTATTGTCTAAAATTCAAAATAAACCGCATAAAAATAATAATCATTTTTTCATTATAATATTGGAAAAAGCAGGTGAGGATAACACGTTTATTTTTCACATTCCTTTGAGAATTATTCTTTTTACACAACGAACAAATTAAATTTATAAAAATCTCAAATTATTCAGTTGCATAAATATATTTAAAGAAAATTATTAATTTGCTAATTTTTAGAGATTTTTTTTTGGGTAGAGACTTTTTTTTTGGGTTTAAAAACCTTAACATAGCAAAAAACAGAAAGTGAAATAATTATTCCCCAAGCAAGTACTAAAAATATTAGTCCGGAAATTTTTAAGCTCATATATATTTACCATTAGATTTATCTAAAATAATTAAGGGGGTGGAATAAAATAAGTTATCGAATTACAACTCCTAAA
>CAZXJG010000036.1:0-21392 GCA_964640985.1 uncultured Melioribacteraceae bacterium
AAAAATGACGAGCAACTTAAAAATAATGTGCAATCACACATGAAACTTTTGCAAAAGCTCTAATGTCTATAGTATTAACAACTAAATTCTTGTTTTTTGCCCTAGGCATGGCTATGCTATTTGTAAAGAAATATTGAAAGAAAATAATATACACATTGGTAGAATGGCTGTATGATTGTATAGAAGAAGATTATTTTTATACAATTCAATCAAATATACAATGCCACGAATTTTAATGGTGGAATCTTTTTTTAGTTGGAAGCTTGAAGTCTGAAGCACGAAGTTCGAAGTCCTACGCCTATCTCCCAGCTTCTGCCTTCTATCTTCTAACTTGCGGTTTACCGCGCTAGGTGTTTTATTGTATATTAACAATCGGAAGTTTAATTATAAATTTGGTTCCTTTAATGCGTTTATTATCAATTATTACTTTCCCTCCCATCGAGTTGATAATGGATTGTACCAAACTGAGTCCTAATCCATATCCTTTAACACCAATTTTTTCACTTGATTTACCTCTATAGAATCTTTCAAAAATTCTCTCTTTTTCATCATCTAAAATACCCTTTCCAAAGTCTTCAACCGATACAATTATATTTTTCTCTTTTTTAAATAATTTAATGTTTATGATACTATCTTTTTCGGAATATTTTATTGCATTGTCAACCAAATTTTGTATTGCAATAAATAGGTATTCGGAATTCCCTTTTAAATAAATATTTTCTTTAATGTCATAATTAATATTTTTTTTATTATAAAGTTTTGATAATTCCTGCGACATTAATTTACTAACGTTAAAAATAGATTTTTCCTCTGCAATTTTATTTTTATCTTTAGCAATTATCAGCAAAGCCTTAACAACATTAACCATCCGCTGGGTTTGTCTTTTTAAAAGCAATAACGATTTTTTATATTCATTAGTCGGATAATCTTTTTTGAGAATATATTCAAGTTCCGTATTCATAGCCGTTAATGGAGTCATTAATTGATGAGAAGCATTATCGGAAAATTGTGATATCTCATTTATCTGTTTTTCTAATCTATCGAACAGATTATTTAATGTGTCTTTTAATCTTCCCAATTCATCGTCTGGATCTGCATAATATTCTAATCTTTTATTTAAATTGGCAGCGGATATTTCATTAGCCAAGTTGATAATTTTATTAATAGGCATATAACTTTTTTTGGCTAAAAATATACTCACAGCAAAAATTAAAAGAAGAATTATTGGAAAGCTTACCACATTAAAAAATATCATTTTTCTTATAAGTTCATTTAACGATGAATCTGATGTAGCGAGCTGCATTATTCCAACAACTTTTCCGCTTTTATCGTACATTTTAGTATAAGCAATGCGTATATGTTCTTTGTTTGCATTTAAGTCTTTAAAGTAAGTTTTTTTATCAGTTTCAGGAAAATCAATTGGAAGCACCATACCTTTCATATTTTTGCTTTGAAGCCAAATCATTCCCTTGAGTGAATATATTTGAAGATAGAACGGATCGTCGGTAACTTTATTCAAATCTCTTTCTTCAAGTTCCGAACTGTTAACAATTTTAAATTCTCCATTCACTATTTTAAAAGATTTTTCCAAATGTTCAGTTTCATGTGCTAATTTTTTATTTAAATTTCCGTCTAAAATATAGTGTAGCAGTCCAAGCATAAAAATATTGAAAACCACGTATAAAAAAACCATTATTGCAGTATTCCATAATGTATTCCGTATAGTCGAAGTAGTTATATCAAAATTTTTCATACTTAATCCAAAATAAATAAGTAACCTTCACCATAAATAGTTCTTATGAATTTATTCCCTGTCAATTCCTCTAATTTTTTTCTCAAGTTTTTAACTGCCGCTTCAACAATATTAGTTGTGGGTATAAAATTTAATCCCCAAACATTTTTACAAAGTTCTTCCCGGGAAATTATTTCTCCTTCGTTTTCCAACAAATATTTAAAAAGTTCAAATTCTTTATCGGTTAGCCGCAGCTCGTTTTCTTCACATGTTATTGTTCTATTAATTAGGTTTAATATACAGTTATTAAATTTTATCTCTTTATTTGTAGATTTATACCGTCTCATAATGGCATGTATTCTAGCTATAAGTTCATTAAAAGAAAATGGTTTTGTTATATAATCGTCGGCTCCAAACTCTAAAGCTTCAACTTTATTGGATATATCGGTCAGTGCGGTTAATAAAATAATGGGAATAGTAAGCTTTTTTTCTTCCCTCAGAAATTTAAGAACTTGAATGCCCGATATTTTCGGCATACGCCAATCTAGCAAAATCAAGTCAAAGTTTTTTTCTTGAATTAACTTAATTACTTCTTCTCCATCGTAGGCAACTTCTGAATTGTATCCTTCAATCTCAAAATTTTTTTTTAAAGAATTGGCAATGTCTTTTTCATCTTCCGATATTAAAATATTCAAAATACTACCTCAGAAAGTTATAATACAAAATAATATTATAAGCAGAAATTAACATTAATAAAAAAATGAAAAACTTTTCATTATTGTTTTCTTTGAACAAAATACGGGTTTATCTATTTTAAAAATATAGGAAATTGATGTCCTATTATCCACAAAAACAGATGTTACGTATTATTTAATGAAACTTAATATTTTTTTATAATTACTTTCAATAAAAAATCGGAGGCAAAATGAAAAAACTAATACTTATTTTAATTACTTTTTTATTTATTGTCGGACAAAGCTATGCTCAAAGCAACTCTTATGTTGGTCCTGAAACATGTTTAGGCTGCCATAATGGTTCCTATGTAGCTGATGCAACGGGTTGGAGGCAGACACTGCATGCAAATGGTTACTCAGCCGTTTTAAATGACGCTAATTCAATGGTAGTTAAAAAGGGTATAGTAGCCGACTATAATCAAAACAATATTGATGATTTCAAAGAAGGGCTTGATTTTAATAAAATCAGTTCGGTGTTTGATCCCTACAAACCGAATGCACCGATTCTCGGTTATAGCGATACTACAGGTTATACAATTACAATTGGAGATCTGACAAATAGAGTTTATTTAACTTATGGCGGAAGCGGAATGTGGAAACAACGCTATGCCGTTAGAATAAAAACTACAGAAGGTGAATCGAAAGATTTTTATGTTTCTCCAATTCAATACAACGAAGTTACTCATCAATATGTTTTATATCACGCCGATGCGTGGTATGATGCAAATAACAAACCTATCTACTCTTCTATATCAACTCTTGCAGATGCTTCACAAAATTCACGTAGTCTTGCCAAAGGATGTGCAGGTTGTCATGTTACAGGTTTAACTTTATCAAAAACCACTAATGGCGAATGGGTTGCTCATGGCGCAGGAGTAAATAATGAATCGGCTTATAAAAATAATCCAAGTTATTTTGATATTGATCAAGATGGGAAATTAGATCAAATGAATACCGGATGTGAACGCTGTCATGGTCCCGGTGGAAATCATGTAGCCGGCGGAGGCGATACTACCAAAATAATTAATCCGGCAAAGCTCACTGTTGAACAAGCTAATAATTTATGCGGAATGTGTCATTCAAGGGGACATAGTAAACCTAACGGCACTTTCAGCTTTCCGTATGATGATCAAAATATGACGAGTTGGAAAACGGGGGATTTGGTAGATACATATTATGCTGATGCAGGCGGATACTGGGGTGATGAAATAAATTCGAAGAAACACCATCAGCAATTTGAAGATTTTTACAAAAGCACAAAACCGACTTTTAAATATCACAAAATAGCCTGTTATAGCTGCCACGATCCACACAGTTCTAAACAAGAACATCAAATTGTTACTGAAATTAATGATAAAGATGCCAACGGGAATCCTATTGTTATTCCAACTCAAGCAGATAATAATACTTTATGTTTAGCTTGCCATGCTACACATGGGGATTTTCAGAATATCACAAAAACAATGGTTATGAATTATGCAGATAACAAACAACAAATAGGGCAGATAGTTTCTCAGCATACTCATCATCCTTATGATCCGGAAGGCACTACGGCTTCATCACGATGCGTTAAATGCCACATGCCGAAAATTGCCAAAAGTGCGGTAAATTATGATATCCATAGTCATACTTTCGAAGCTATTCCTCCGGAAAAAACAATTAATTATCAAATGCCCAATTCTTGTGCCGTAAGCTGTCATAATAAAAGCGGTTATCCTAATTTCGGTGTAGATATAGCCAACGATAATTTTTCGGATTGGTCTGAGCCGACCGACGTAGCTTTATCCGATTCTTTGATGCATTATTACGGACCAAACGGTGTATGGTGGAATACCATTACATCAGTTGCTTTATCGGATTTTAATTCTCCAATTAAATATGAGATATCTCAAAATTATCCTAATCCATTTAATCCTACTACGATGATTAATTTTTCTGTTCCGCGAGATGGAAATGTTAATATAACGGTTTACGATGAGCTTGGTAAAGCGGTAGAGGTTCTTGTTGACGGTTATAAACAAGCAGGTAATTACCGTGTAATTTGGAATGCTTCAAGATTCGCTTCCGGAATTTACTTTTACAGAATGAGATCGAACAACTTTAACCAAGTTCGTAAGATGATATTGATGAAGTAATTTCTTTCCTAATCTTTGTTTTGTACTCAATTACTCAGCCTTAATGTTTTATTAGTTAAGGCTGAGTGATTATTTTGTATCCTATAAACTGTCGGCTTATTTTGTAAATATTCCCTAATTAATGAGGTGATTCAATGAGTTTTAATAGAAGACAATTTATAAACAGTTTATTGGCAATCGGTTCTGCCGGAGGGCTTTTTGCAATTTTCTATCCTCTTATTTCTTATTTGATACCACCAAAGGCAGTTGTTGCAGATGTTAGTTTAATTAAAGCCGGTAAAGAATCTGCCTTTCCGCCGGATTCATCAAAAATTCTTGAGTTTGGGAAAAAACCGATAATTTTAATACGCGATAAAGAAGGAAAATTTTATGCCGATTCTGCTGTTTGTACACACTTACAATGTATTGTTCAATTTAAAAAAAACACACAGCAGATTTGGTGTGCCTGTCATAACGGTTTATATAGCTTAGACGGAAGAAATATTTCAGGACCACCTCCACGACCGCTTAAGCAATATCGAGTAAATATTTTAAATGATCAAATCGTAATTTCAAAATAATTGAGTAAAAATGATGGGAAAATTTTTAAATAAAATTGAAGACTGGTTTGATCAAAGATACGATTTAGAACCAATTAAAGAATTTATAAAGCATAAAAAAGTACCTGTTCACCGTTATTCGATATGGTATTATTTGGGTGGTGTTACTTTATTTCTTTTAATTATACAGATACTAACCGGATTACTGTTATTACTTTATTATCAGCCGGGTGAAAACAGTTCTTATGAAAGTGTTAGGTTTATAGTTACTCACGTAAAATTTGGCTGGCTTATTAGAAGTATTCATAGTTGGTCGGCTAATTTATTAGTGTTTTTTGCATTTTTACACATGTTCAGTGTTTATTTTACCGAGGCGTATCAAAAGCCTCGGGAACTAACTTGGGTAACGGGTTTCCTTTCTTTTGCATTGATTCTCGGATTTGGATTCAGCGGCTATCTTTTACCTTGGAATGAATTATCTTTTTTTGCTACAAAAGTCGGAACTGGAATAGTTGGTGTATTACCGGTTATTGGAAAACCGCTTATGGAAATTTTACGCGGAGGAACAGATGTAACGGGAGCAACAATATCCCGGTTTTTCGGAATACATGTTGCTATTCTCCCGATAGTACTTGTATTATTTTTAGCTGTTCATTTGTTATTTGTTCAAAAACAAGGAATGCACGAGCCTGCAGAGTTTAAAAATTTACCGGAATCAAACAAAAAGTATATTCCTTTTTTCCCAAACTTCGTTTTAAAAGATACAATACTTTGGTTGATAGTTTTTAATATCCTCTTATTCTTATCGGTTTATTTCCCTTGGGATTTAGGCTTAAAAGCTAACCCGCTATCTTCTGCCCCTGCCGGTATTAAACCGGAATGGTATTTTATGTTTATGTTTCAATCCCTTAAATTTTTCCCTCCGCATATTTTGTTTTTTGAAGGTGAAATAGTCGGTATTGTCGGTTTTGGCTTAGCAGGACTTCTTTGGTTGTTAGTTCCCTTTTTCCCCCTAAAGAATAAATCTAAAATAAAAATTAAAGTTCGAACGGTTATCGGAATCTTCATTATTGTTTTTATAATTATGATGACTGCACTCGGATATTTATTATAGGAATGATATTATGAAAATTAAAATATTGTTTATCGTTTTATTTGCAATTGTTTTCGGATATTCTCTTTCTAAAGCGCAAGATAAAATAAAACCGGAAAGTTCTAAATCGGAATGTTTAACTTGCCATAAAGCAAACGATTTATTGCCGAAGGATTTTAAAAAATATGACGTGCATTTATCTGTAGGACTAACTTGTGCTGCCTGTCATGGCGGGAATTCTACAAGTGATGATGAAGATATTGCGATGAATCCTAAAGAGGGATTCATTGGGGTTCCTTCACGTGAAAAAATTCCAAAATTATGCGGCAAATGTCATTCCGATATTAATTATATGAGAAAATTTAAGCCTGAAATGGAAACCGATCAAGTTCAGCAGTATTATACAAGTCTTCATGGAAAGCAATTAAAAAAAGGCGATAAAAATGTTGCCGTGTGTACAAGCTGTCATACTGCACATGCAATTTTACCTTCAAGTGATCCCCGTTCTACTGTTTATGCCGTAAATGTACCTTCAACTTGTAATAAATGTCATGGTAATAAAAATCTAATGAAAAAATATAATTTAAGTTCATCCCCATATAAAGATTATGCAAAAAGCGTGCATGGTATTGCATTGCTGCAAAGAAAGGATACCGGCGCTCCGGCGTGCAATGATTGTCATGGTAATCACGGCGCAATGCCGCCCGGCGTAAACTCAATAGATAATGTTTGCGGTAATTGTCACATTAATAACAAGAAATATTTTGAAAACAGCAGTATGGGCAAAGCGTTTAAACAACTCAACTATCGCGGATGTATTGTTTGCCATAGCAATCATTTAATTGTAAAACCCAATGATAATTTTGTAGGTGTGGGTAAAGAATCTTTTTGTATTAAATGTCACGATGAAGGTGATAAAGGCTATAAAGCGGCAAAAGAGATTCATTCGGATTTAACTACGTTGGCTTCTTTATATAAGTTTGCAATAAATAAACTTAAAAATGTTCGTGAAAAGGGAATGAGCGATGTTGATATAAATTTCAGATTAAAAAAAGCACATCAAACATTAATTCAAGCTCGTACTATCGTTCATACTTTTAATAGTGAAAAAGTTGCGAAGTTTACAAGTAAAGGGATAAAAACCGTAAAATTTGTTATAGCAAAAGAAAATGAAAAAATAAAAGAGTTTTATGTTCGGCGGTATGGATTTTTAATTGCCGTTGTTTTTATTACCGTGATAATTATTGCCCTTTATCTTAAAAATAAAGAGCTGGATAAAAAACTTAAATCCGATTCAAAATAACTACTTTGGTTATTAAAATTAACTATGAATTTTCACATACACTCTTTAAGTGACGGCAGGAAGGGGGGGATTTTTACATTATTTAAAAGTATTTAGATATAGAGTAGTTTAAATCAAGATTCCCGGGATCTCAAAAGATAAGCTCTAATAGAATTTAAGTTCTATGCAATATTGAAGATTCCGGGAATCTTGATGTGCCACTGCAACCACCTATTATTTGGCAGCAGCTAAATTTATTATATTACCGTTACTTTCCCCATTTGGTTCTATATTAAGGGTTCAAGCCGGTATGACATTCATTACACGGAGTATCTTTCCATGCTTGATCAATATCCACAGGATGTTTGAATTCTAATTTTCCTGTAATAGCAACAGTTTGTAAACTATCCGGAGGTCCTTGTGCCATTATATCGTGACAAAGATTACAATTATTTGGAATTTTTTCGCCGGTTTTAGATACATGTGAACCATTATGACATCTAAAGCATCCGTTAAATTCCAGGTGACCTATATTGTTCGGATAATCGCTCCAGTTACTTTTCATTTCAGGGAAAATATTTTTTTTAAATTCTTTTTGCAAACCTGTAATCGCTTTACTAACTAATTGCGGTTTAACTTTAGGATAATTTTCTTTATAATAATTAGTTATTTTGTTTTTGATATAAAGCATTGCGGAATCTGTAGTATTAAAATTATTACTACAAATATCCATTGCTACCGATTTAATATCCGGTAATTGTTTTGGTATAACTCCCGCAGTTAAAGCATTATTTACAAAAAGCATAGGGGAACGGAAATTGTGAGCCGGTCTATTATGACAATCAATACAATCCATTGTTCTAATTGATAGCGAACCGAGTTTGGTGGTATCGAAATCCGCATCCTGGTCAATAAAAACCTTTGATTTTCCGGTATTTAAATTTGTATAACGAACCCACGGAATTACTTGCCGGTGTGAATCCGTTGCAACATATTGAATTCTAACATCACGGTTAATGTGCCAATGAATACCCTCTTTTAATCCCATTGCACTATGCTCGGCACCAATTTTAAGTAACAGGTAAATATCCCATTCTTTGTTGGTTTTTGTCGGCAAATAATGTTTTTCTATTTTTAATTTTCGTGCATAAAATTTTTGAGGCCAATGGCATTCCTCGCAAGTTGCAAGGGCAGGACGTAAATTTTTAATAGGAACAGGTATTGGTTTAGGATATGTATCGAAAGTAACAGCATAAACTTGATGAAGCCCGGACAGCTTCGATTTTACATACCAGCTTGCTCCGCTTCCTACATGGCATTCAACACAAGCTACTCTTGCGTGCGGTGATGATTGATAAGCAACATATTCGGGTTTCATTACGGTATGACAAGTTGTACCGCAAAATTGTACGGATTCGGTATAATTATAAGATTCGTAACTTCCAAATGCAGATAGAAACAAAAAGATTGTTGTGCCGATTGCAAATATAAAAAAAGCGTTTCTGTTGCGGACATCATTTAAATTTATTTCCGGCCAATCGAACTTCTGTTTAAAATCAGTTTTTTTATCTTTCCTTATTTTAAAAAACATACCTATTGGAATAAGAATAAGTCCGCCTAATAAAAAAGCCGGGAGAATGATGAAAATAATTAACCCTAAATATGAGTGTGATTGTTTGGCTAATACACTGATAGTGAAAAGAAAAATTATCATAAAAAAACTTATAAGTGCTATGGTTGCACCAATAACGGTTGTCCAGTTTTGTGTTGAATGAGGGAGCTTAATTTTCATAATCTGCCAATCTTATTATTATTATTTTTTGAATGGTTAAATATAATATATATAAAAATATTTCACATATATAAAATAATATATTTGTGTTTTTTATAGAAATTTAACTTTTAACCATTTCCCTTTTCTTATTTTTAATATTATAATAATCATGTCTTTTAATAATATTTAATTTTAATATTTTTTATAAAAGAGAGACGGTTATGAGTTCTAATATTAAAGTTGATTACAATTCTGTTATCGACAGCCATTATAAAAATTTGGTAATAACCAAACGGCAGAAAATTCTTGTGTTATAACTAATCGATTCAAAAAACTGAAAGGATTATAAAGGTCAGTTGTGGAACTAAAAAAAATCAGATCGGTTTTCAAGAATAAATAACAAACAAAATCAGGAAACCGGTTTGTGGTAGATAAAAAGAATTAAATTTATATTATAAGTATAAAATTTTAAGAAGGAGGAATAAAATGGCAATTCAAACAATCAATCCTGCAACTGAAGAGATAGTAAAAACTTTTGACGGACTATCAATTGATGAAGTTGATAAAATAATTAAAGACTCAAATTCAGCTTTCAATAATTGGAAGAAAAGTGCTTTTGCAGAGCGCAGTAAATTGATGTTTAACGCTGCAAAAGTATTAAGAGAAAATAAACAGCGGTATGCTGAAATTTTAACATTAGAGATGGGTAAACCGATTTTGCAATCATACTCCGAAGTGGAAAAGTGTGCTTGGGTTTGCGATTATTATGCGGAAAATGCCGAAAAAATGTTATCAAAAGAAATTATTAAAACCGATGCAAGTGAAAGTTTTGTGCAATTTGATCCGATAGGGGTTGTGCTTGCCGTTATGCCGTGGAATTTCCCGTACTGGCAGGTTTTTCGCTTTGCAGTACCGGCTTTGATGGCTGGAAATGTTGGGTTATTAAAACATTCATCTAATGTGCCGATGAGCGCACTTGCAATTGAAGAAGTGTTCAATAAAGCAGGTTTTCCTGAAAACACATTCCGGACTTTGTTAATTGATTCTTCTTTGGTAAAAGCCGTTATCGAAAATCCTTTGGTAAAAGCCGCTACTTTAACCGGAAGCGAATATGCAGGTAGAAAGGTTTCTGAAATAAGCGGTAGAAATTTAAAAAAGACTGTCATGGAACTTGGCGGAAGCGACCCATTTATTATTTTAAATGATGCGGATTTAGATACTGCTGTTAAAACCGGAGTTACGGCAAGACTTATAAACAACGGACAAAGCTGTATTGCCGCAAAACGGTTTATTGTTGTTGAAGATATTTACGATGAATTCGAATCGAAGTTTGTTGAGAAAATGGAAAAAATAATTGTCGGCAATCCGATGGATGAATCGACTGAATTAGGACCCCTTGCAAGGGAAGACCTGCTTCTTGAACTTAATCAGCAAGTGCAAAACAGTGTAAAAGCAGGCGCAAAAATTTTAACCGGCGGTAAACGTTTAGAGAGAAAAGGTTTCTATTACCCGCCGACGGTAATTTCAAATGTTAAAAAAGGAATGCCCGCTTATAATGAAGAATTATTTGGACCTGTTGCAATTTTTATTAAAGCTGTTGATGCAAATGATGCCGTTAAAATTGCAAATGATACGGACTTCGGTTTAGGAGCATCTGTTTGGACAAATGATATTGAAAATGCAAAAAAAATTGCGGCGGATATTGATTCCGGTGCTGTCTTCATTAACGGGTTAGTTAAATCGGACCCACGTTTGCCTTTTGGAGGTGTAAAATTATCGGGTTACGGCAGAGAGCTTTCACATTACGGAATTAAAGAGTTCGTTAACATAAAAACAGTATGGATTAAATAAAACACCGACGACATTTATGTAACGATTTTTACTGATAATTAATTGTATGTATAAAATAGTATTACTATGAAAACAAGATGCCAATGGTGCGGAGATGATCCGCTATATGTAAAATATCACGATGAAGAATGGGGATTGCCGCTTCACGACGATAGAAAACTTTTTGAATTTCTTATTCTCGACGGTGCACAAGCGGGTTTAAGCTGGATTACAATTCTCAGAAAAAGAGAGAATTATCGAAATGCATTTGATGATTTTGACCCTGAAAAAATTGCAGCTTATAACGAAAAAAAAATTAATGAACTATTAAACAACTCAGGTATCGTTCGAAACAAATTAAAGATTAATGCCGCTGTTGAGAATGCGAAAGTTTTTCGTAAAGTACAAAAAGAGTTCGGCACTTTCGATAAATACATTTGGCGGTTTGTAAATAATAAGCCGATAAATAACCGTTGGAAATCAATCGGTGAAATTCCTTCTACATCAAAAGAATCGGAAATTATGAGTAAAGATTTGAAAAAATGCGGTTTTAAATTTGTCGGTTCAACTATTTGCTATGCATTTATGCAGGCTGCCGGAATGGTTAACGATCATATAATCGATTGTTTTCGATATTCCGAGATTATCAATATTCAAAAATAGTGTGTAAAAATGTTATTCGGATATCAAAAATTAATATAAATGCCGCCTTATAAAAAGGCGGCATCTTTTAATTACTAATAATTTAAGCTTTATTCTGTGAGGCAATTAAATTTAACGCACTGCCGGCTTTAAACCATTCGATTTGAGGCTTGTTTAACGTATGGTTTAAGAGTGCTTCATCAGTACTACCGTCGGAATGTTTCATCACTAATTTCAACTTACTTCCCGGAGCTAATTCCTTAACACCAATTACACTTAGTTTATCGTCTTCTTGAACTTTATCGTAATCGGCGGCATCGTCAAAAGTAAGAGGAAGTACACCTTGTTTTTTAAGATTCGTTTCGTGAATTCTAGCAAAGCTGCGAACAATAACAGCTTTACCTCCTAAATGACGAGGCTCCATTGCGGCATGTTCTCGGCTTGATCCTTCACCGTAATTTTCGTCACCAACAACAATCCAGCCGATTCCTCTTGCTTTATAATCGCGAGCTACTTCGCATACTTTTTTGTATTCTCCGGTAAATTGATTTTTTGTTTCACCGGCTTTACCCGTAAAAGCATTTATTGCACCGAGGAACATATTGTTGGATATATTATCCAAATGACCGCGGTATTTTAACCAAGGACCTGCCATTGAGATGTGGTCGGTTGTACACTTACCTTTTGCTTTTAATAACAACGGCAGATCAATGAAATCGTTACCGTCCCATTCGGGAAACTTATCTAATAATTGTAGTCGTTCACTGTTCGGATTAACAATAATCTCAACATCATTTCCATCTTCTGCAGGAGGGATAAAACCTTCGGCACCTCTTTTGAAACCATTACCGGGCAATTCATCTCCGTAAGGCGGATCAAGTTTTATCTCTTCTCCTTTATCATTAAAAAGCGTATCGGTTTCGGGATTGAATGTTATTTTACCTGCTAAAGCAAGTGCGGTAGTCATTTCAGGGGAAGCAACGAAAGCCAACGTATTCGGGTTACCGTCATTTCGTTTTGCAAAATTTCTGTTAAAAGATGTAACGATACTATTTTTCTTTCCTTCGGGATTATCCATTCTAGCCCACATGCCTATACATGGTCCGCATGCATTAGCCAGTACCACACCGCCAAAATCGGTTAATATTTTTAATTGTCCGTCTCTTTCAATAGTTGAACGTACTTGTTCGGAGCCTGGTGTAATAGTAAATTTTGATTTTGCTTTTAATCCTTTTGCCAAAGCTTGTTTTGCAATGCTCGCAGCACGGTCAATATCTTCATAGCTTGAATTGGTACAGCTTCCAATTAAACCGACACTTAATTTTTCGGGAAAATCGTTTTCTTTAGCTGCCTCTTTCATCTTGGAAATAGGCCATGCACGGTCGGGAGAAAACGGACCGTTTAAATGCGGTTCAAGTTCACTTAAATTAATTTCAATAACTTGGTCGTAATATTTTTCAGGATTATCATAAACTTCAGTATCGGCTTTAAGGAGATCAGAAGCTTGCTCTGCTAATTGGGCAACATCGCCGCGACCGGTTGCACGTAAGTAATTAGCCATTTTTTCATCGAATGCAAATAATGATGTTGTTGCTCCGATTTCCGCACCCATATTGCAAATAGTTCCTTTACCGGTACACGAAATAGATTTTGCACCATCGCCAAAGTATTCAACAATAGCACCGGTTCCGCCTTTTACGGTAAGAATACCTGCAACTTTTAAAATTATATCTTTCGGTGCAGTCCAACCGGAAAGCTTGCCGGTTAATTTAATTCCGATTAGTTTAGACCATTTAAGTTCCCACGGCATATTTGCCATTACGTCAACCGCATCGGCACCGCCAACTCCAATAGCAATCATCCCAAGTCCGCCGGCGTTTGGTGTATGTGAATCGGTTCCTATCATCATTCCGCCCGGGAAGGCATAATTTTCCAAAACCACTTGATGAATAATACCGGCACCAGGCTTCCAAAATCCGAGTCCATATTTTTTGGAAACACTTTCTAAAAAATTATACACTTCTTCATTTTCATTTTCAGCACGTTCTAAATCTTCTTGAGCTCCAACTTTTGCTTGAATTAAATGGTCACAGTGTACGGTTGATGGAACTGCCACAGCTTTTCTTCCCGAACGCATAAATTGAAGTAAAGCCATTTGGGCGGTTGCATCTTGCATCGCCACTCGATCCGGAGATAAATCAACGTAATCATTACCCCTTTCAAAAGGCTGCGTAATATCATTCCATAAATGTGAATAGAGAATTTTTTCCGATAGAGTTAATGGTCTGCCCACAACAGTGCGGGCTTTTTCTTGCTTTTCTTTTAAATTCGAGTAAACTTTACGTATCATATCAATATTTGCCGTCATTTTATCACCTGTATTTAAATTAATAAGTTAATATTTAAAAATAACGAAATTCGAATCCTTTTGCCTCAATGAAAACATTATTAAATCAAGAATTTTAACTCTGCACTGTCGTTTTTAATTTAACAAGATTAAAAAAATTCCGGTCACTTTATTTCTTTTATTAAAACCGCCGGAACTTTTGCATTGAAAATCATTTTATTTAACCGGGGAATTTCCTCTTTTATCACATTTTGAAGTAAAGTCAATTGTATATTAATTAATTTTGTTAGTTTCTTTTTTACTTTGATAGCCTGATTTGTCGGCTGGAAATCTCCAACAGACACACTCGAACCCAAAGCGCTCAGTCTATTATTTAATTTGATTGGAAAGTTTAACGGGTCTTCGGGACTTCTGTTTTTAGTTTGATATAATGCGGTTTCAATTTTTGTAAGTTTTTTTATTATCAGCTTTCCGAAAGTTTTTATCGAATCGTTTTTATTTGAGCCGCTTAGTTTTTTTAATACCCCCAATATTTCCGAACGGATTTTCCGGATTCTTTTTATTGAATTATTTGTTTGGGATAATTTATTTCTTAAAGAAATAAGAAAATCGAACTGTTTTTGTAAATCATTAATTGAAGATGTTGAACGGGGATCTTTTAAAATGGTAAATGAGCTTGTTAATGTATCATCATTAATGATTAACCTTGCTTTATAACTGCCCGGTACCGCTTTTGGCCCTTTAATTCCACCTCCCCAAAGAACCATTTTCGGAAATTTTTTAGCATTGGGATACCTCATATTCCAGACAAACGAATTTGTTCCGGTATTTATTTTTAACCGTTCGGACTTATTTTTCGATTTCGGTTTAAATGTTTTTATTGTATATCCCTTTGTGTTCAGAATCTGTAATTGAACTTTATTGCTGTCGGGTTTAGTTTTAAAATAATAGTGAAAAACAACTCCGTTAGGCGGATTTTGCCCGCTTGTTAAAGAAGCCTTTGACGAACCGCCGCGAAGTCTGTAAGCGGCGCGCGGTTTAAAGAACCAATATTTAGATTTGATAACCTGTTTATCAATTTGTTCCAACGGTGTTAAATCGTCTAATATCCAGAAAGAACGCCCCTGGGTTGCAACTATTAAATCCCCATTTTTAATAGTTAAATCCGTTATAGGTACAATAGGAAGATTAAGTTGAAACGGCTGCCAAAGATTGCCGTCATTAAATGAAACATACATCCCTTCCTCTGTTCCTGTAAATAATAAACCTTTCCTGTTGGGGTCGGCACGTATTACTCTCGTAAAATGATTTTTATCAATTCCATTGGTTATCTTTTTCCAAGTTTTACCATAATCGGTTGTTTTGTAAAGATAAGGAGCAAAGTCATCCGATTTATACATTGTAGCAGCAGCATATAAACCACCCGCAACAAACGGATTTGCTTCAATTGAATTGACTTGTATCCATTTGGGCATTAACTTTTTGGAAGGTGTTACGTTTTGCCATGTTTTTCCGCCGTTTTTTGTAACGTAAATCAATCCGTCATCGGAGCCTGTCCAAATAACGCCTTTTTTTAACGGGCTTTCCGCTAATGTAAATATTGTACCGTAATATTCAATACTTGTATTATCTTTTGTAATCGGACCTCCCGAAGATCCTAATTTAGCAGTATCATGCCGTGTTAAATCGGGACTAATCACTTTCCAACTCTGTCCGCCGTTAGTAGTTTTGAAAAGAACATTAGCGGCACAATAAAGCACATTCGGGTTATGATTGGAAAACATTATCGGGTAGTTCCACTGGAATCTGTATTTAAGATTTTTTGCACTATGTCCCATTGGATTATCGGGCCATACATTTACAAGTCTCATTTCGTGTGTTTTGTAATTATAACGCGCAAGATATCCATCATAAGAACCGCCGAAAACAATATTGGAATTATCCGGTTTGGGGGCAATCCAACCGCTTTCTCCTCCTGCGGCAGGTTGCCAGTCTTTTTCGGTAATACCGTATCCGTCCGAACGGGATAAAATTCTTACCGTCGAATTATCTTGCTGTGCTCCGTAAATTCTATATGGAAAATGATTATCGGTAACCACACGATAAAATTGAGCAGTAGGCTGATTATGGTAAGTCGACCAAGTTTTACCTCCGTCAACCGAAATTTGTGCACCTCCGTCATCGGCAATAATCATTCTATCAGGGTTATCAGGTGAAATCCACAAATCGTGATGATCGCCGTGCGGAGTATGAATTGCACTGAAAGTTTTACCTCCGTCTTTTGACTGCCAAAATCTTACATTTAACACATAAACTTTATCAACGTCTTTTGTATCGGCATATATTTTTGAAAAATACCAAGCTCTTTGCCGAAGTTTCCTTTCTTTATTAATTCTTCGCCAGGTAGTTCCGCCATTATCCGATCTGAAAACACCGCCGTCTTTAGCTTCAATTATAGCCCAAATTCTATTGTGGTTTACCGGTGAAACAGTAATTCCTATAATTCCGATTATCCCTTTGGGTAAACCTTTGTTATTGGAAATATTTTTCCACGTATTGCCTGCATCGGTCGATTTCCAAAGTCCCGAACCTTTACCGCCGCTCGAAAAACTATATGGTGTTCTTTTAACACGCCACATACTTACAAATAAAATTCTCGGATTTACCGGGTCTAAAACCAAATCCGCTGCACCGACTTTATCATTCACATACAAAATTTTTTCCCAAGTCCGTCCCCCGTTCTCACTTCTAAAAATACCTCTTTGTTTATTCGGTCCGAATAGATGTCCAAGTACAGCCGCATAAACGAGATTAGGATTTCTGGGATTAATTCTAATTCGTGTAATATGTCGTGAATCTTTCAACCCGATTTGTTTCCACGTTTTTCCGGCATCAACGGATTTATACATTCCGTATCCCGCAGAAACGTTTCCGCGAAGAGTACCTTCGCCGCCGCCTATGTAAATCACATTTGGGTCCCAAGTACTTACGGCGATTGCTCCGATAGAACCACCGAAGAAACCATCTGAAATATTTTTCCAAGTCTGCCCGCCGTTTGTAGTTTTCCAAACACCTCCGCCGGTAGCCCCAAAATAGTATGTCATAGGTTGATTTGGTATGCCTGTTACCGCATCTGCTCTTCCGCCGCGAAAAGGTCCAATATCTCGATAGTGCATAGAGCTAAAAAACGTTGTATCTATTTTGCTCAAATATTGAGCTCTGAAATTAGTGGTAAATAATAAAAGTATTATTATGATTGTAGAAAAAAATAATTTATTATGAATTCGCATTATTATCTCCTTATAGAATGATGAATAAATATTGAAAATTAATTTAAGGAAATTCTTTTTCACAGACAATTTGACTATCGCTAACAATACGTCATAAAACAATTTTATCTATCTGAAAATAGGGCAAAGTTAAAGAATTGCATTATTTAAATTAAATAAAATTTATTACTTTAAATTGATATACTAATTAACCTTTGGTAAATTACTTAAGTTATAAAAAAATAATTATTTAAAAATAATATGGCGCAAAAATGAAGATTTGTGATATACTAAGATTAGATAAGATAGTCCCTTCGCTGAAAAGCAAATCGAAAAGAGATATTATTAATGAATTAGTTGATTTATTTGCCGATGATGATCGAGTGACGGATTTAGAAAAAGTTAAGGCATCTGTCTGGGAGCGCGAAAAGATTATGTCTACCGGAGTTGGTAAAGGTTTTGCAATACCTCATGTAAAAACGGACGCGGTTGAAGAGATAGTTGCAGCTTTTGGTAAACTTTCTTCTCCAATAGATTTTGAGGCGCTTGACGGTAAACCGGTAAATTTAATTTTTCTCCTCATTGGAAAGGAAAACCTTGTTGGTCCTCACATTAAACTTTTAAGCAGAATTTCACGGATGATGAACAACGATAAATTCCGGAATAAATTGTTGGAAACCGATTCTGCAAAAGATATTTATAAATTAATTTGTGAAGAAGAAGAAAAATTCGATAACTTATAAATTTTTTTCTCACTTACCGCTAATATGATTAAAGCAATAAAAGGTACAAAAGATATATTTTATGATGAAATTCCTAAATGGAAACTTCTTGAGAATATTGTTCGTTCCGTTATGGAAAAATTTCACTATTCGGAAATAAGAACCCCCGTCTTTGAAGAAACTTCTTTATTCAGCAGAAGTATTGGAACAGATACCGATATAGTTTCTAAAGAAATGTATACTTTCACCGATAGAAGCGGAATAAGTTTAACTTTAAAACCTGAGATGACCGCCTCTGTTATGCGTGCTGTAATTGAACATTCGCTGAATAAAAAATTCAACTTGAACAAATTATATTATATCTCACCAATGTTCCGTCAAGAACGACCGCAGGCCGGAAGGTTACGGCAATTTCATCAGTTTGGCGCTGAGGCTGTTGGAAGCCGGTCACCTCTTCTTGATGCGGAAATGATAATTATCGCTTATAATATTTTAAAGAAATTAGGGTTAAAAAATTTAATAATTAAAATTAATTCTCTCGGAGTACCCTCTTCCCGCGAAACGTATAAAAAAGAGCTTCGAAAATATTTAACTCCAAAGTATGAACAACTATCACCGGAGAGCCAAAAAAGATTTGAAAATAATATTCTTAGAATATTAGACAGCAAAAGCGAAATTGATCAACAAATAATTGCCGGCGCACCGATTTTATTAGATCAGCTTGATGAAAACAGTTTAATCCATTTTGAAAAAGTAAAAAAAATTTTGGATGATCTTAAAATACCATACAAAATTGATCCGAAACTTGTAAGAGGATTAGATTATTATACAAACACAACTTTTGAAATATCAAGCTCAAGCGTGGGTGCACAAAGCGCTTTGGTTGGCGGGGGAAGATATGATTTGCTTGTTGAACAGTTGGGAGGAAAGTCTACGCCCGGTGTGGGGTTTGCCGCCGGTATCGAACGAATTTTATTGGCTTGTCAAAACGAAAACCTTTTTGATTTTTCCCCCAATCCAATTGATCTATATGTTATTGTTCTTGAAAAACAACTATCTCCAACTGCATTCAAATTTGCAGCACAATTTAGATTGAAAGGTTTAATAACCGAAATAGATTATTTGGACCGTAGTGTAAAAGCTCAAATGCGGGATGCTAATAGATTAAATGCAAAATATGTTTTGATGATTGGGGGTGAAGAATTCAAACGGGGCAATGTAGTTCTGAAAAATATGTCGACAAGCGAACAAAAAGAAGTTAATTTTTCTCGAATAGAAAATATTATTTCGTTACTGCAAAATAAATCTTTTTAACATACTATTTATAATTAAAGATTCTTTTATAAATTTTGGGAATTATGTCTCCATTTATTGATTCAGGCATCATTGTATTATGCGTTTTAGGACTATGGGGCGGCGCAGATTTGGTTGTCGATTCAGCCATAAATATTGCACGTAAATTTGGTTTATCGGAACTTGTAGTTGGATTAACTGTGGTTGCAATTGCTACTTCGCTGCCTGAATTTGCGGTTTCGGTTTCTGCCGCTTTAACTAACAGACCTGCAATTTCGGTAGGAAATATTGTCGGATCAAATATTTTTAATCTCGGTTTTATACTTGGTTTAGTTACGCTCTTTGGAACCGTTAAAATAACAAAAGAAATATTATACAGGGATTTTACTTTTTTAATTGGTGCCAGTCTTTTACTCGTTGTTTTTTTTATTGATATGCGGCTTTCACGATTAGAGGGAGTATTATTACTTATTGCGTTAGTTGTGTATTTAACAAAGCTCATAAAAACAAAGAAAAATAAGGATGAAAAAAAATCCGATATTAAACTTAAATGGTGGACTATTCCTAAATTTATAATTGGTGTGGGATTAATTATCATAAGTGCCCGGTATTTTGTAGAGTCGGCTTCCGCCATTGCCCGGATGCTTAACATATCCGAATGGTTAATTGGAATTACCGTTGTTGCCGGCGGTACGTCTTTGCCCGAATTGGCAACATCGCTTGTGGCAATTTCTAAGGGAAAACAAGGAATATCTATAGGTAATTTAATTGGAAGCGATATTTTTAATCAGCTCGGTGTTTTAGGCACTGCATCGATATTGAATCCATTAAAAATTACTCATCACGATTATATTAGTGTGATTGTTATGTTAGGCGCCTTAATTGTTACCTTCTTTTTGATGAGAAGAAAATGGAAACTCACAAAGGTTGAAGGAATTATAATTTTGGTAATTGCTTTGTTACGCTGGGTACTTGACCCTTATTTTTAAAAATGATTTGGTTTGCCGTGAACTTAATGACAGCGGAAAAAATCGGCAAGTCTTAAATAAATATGGATAAAATATAGCAAAAGTTAATTCGGATCTTATAATAGGTTATATTACGCAAAAAAGAATATTAAATATATCATTGTTTTTTTATATAATAATTAGTCTTACCCTGCCGTATAATATTTATGCTAAAAATAATGATTTTTTAAGTACACCTAAAAATTTTAAAATCTATTTTATTAAAAATGCGTGGCATGTAGGAATAATATTTCCGATAAATAATATTACGGAATCACAATTGTCAATATTGCGTAATTTTAAAAGATATAAATATGTTGATATCGGATGGGGAGACGCGAAATTTTATCAACATTCAGGAATAAATTATTTTTTAGCTGTAGAAGCTTTACTGTATCCTACACCGAGTGTTGTGAGAGTACAAGGCTATTTATTGGATATTGAGTATTTTATTAAGTGGAGTGATTATACCGTATCAATAAATGTAAATAAAACACAATTAAAAGATTTGCTGACTTTTATTAAAAATTCATTGAGCAAAACTAAAAATGGGAAGTATATAATTAGTTCAATAAAGCTTGATAGTGATATTATTTTTTATAAATCGAAATTAAAATATTATTTATTTAAAACGTGTAATACATGGGTAGCCGATGATTTACGCTATGCCGGATTCAAAGTAAGTAGTTTCGGTATCATAACAGCGTATCAGCTTTTTAGAGAGCTGATTAAAATTGGGAAAGTTGAAAAAAGAGGGGATTATTAAAAAAATAACATTTTCTATACGGGAACTATTTCTTATTAAAGCGGCAATTATATATTTTGTATTTTTTACGGCAAAAAAAGAAAAACGCTCTTTTGGTTTTCCGATTTTACAATATTCGTTTCTCTCCCGACTTTTGCGGGAAGAGAGATTAGCATGCTTGTCGGTAGTCCGTGATTAAAAGTATTTTAACGTTGTCATATAAAATAATTATCATTATTTTGAGAACA
>CAZXJG010000037.1:0-11170 GCA_964640985.1 uncultured Melioribacteraceae bacterium
CCGGAAAAGCAAGCACAACTGCGCCCGCCCCTATTTTTATAGCACTATTGGATACAAAAAAGGAAGCACCGGGTAAATTTCCCGAGCCGGCAATAACCAATACTTTTCCTGAGGAATATTTGTAATCATCTAAAAATTTTGGCGGCAATCCCCAATATGCATCTTCCGGTTCAACTAAATAATCACATACATTCAGTTTATCAAAAAATTCTCTTCCAATACCAATTGAACCTTTTACTACTTTGCCGGTATAAGTATAGCCTTTTTCATAAAAAAGTCCTCTTTTATATTCGGCTAAAGTAACTGTTAAATCCGCATCGAAAATAATTTCACCTGTTGCCGTTTGCAAATCCAATCCTGTAGGTAAATCGATAGCAACCTTTAACGAATCGAATTTATTCAACTTATTTACTATTATATTATACGGCTCCCTTAAAGTACCATGCGCTCCGGTACCTAAAAGTCCGTCTAAAATTAATGCACAATCTTCCAACAATTTTAGGTCGGCACTCGAATTATATTTTTTTATTGTAGAATCAGGATACTTTCTAATAAGTCTTTTCAAAATATTAAAATTAGTTAAAGCATCTCCTTTAAGTTTCGATTCGCCAGTCAAATAAACTACTTTTACTTGAAAGCCGTCATTAATAAAATGGCGAATTACTGCAAACCCATCTCCGGCATTGTTCCCTTTGCCGGCTATTAAACCAATAGAATTTATTTTATCTAATTCAGGAAACTGATTTTTAATGGCGTTAAAAATGCTTAAGGAAGCATTTTCCATTAATACTATGCCGGGAATACCAAGCTTTTTAAAGGCATAATTATCGGCTTTACGAACTTGAGAGGAAGTAAAAAGAGGTATCATAACTCATTCTTCCTATAAATTTAATCCTATTAATATTATTAAAACAAAATATTATTTAAGAACAGAGGTTATAATTTTCATTAAAGTATCGGGGAAAACACCGAGTATAATTACAAACAGTCCCGATAAAGCAATTGCCAACATACCGGAATAGTTTTTTTCAACGGTAAATTCTTCTTGAGATTCTTTAAAGTACATATACACAACCACCCTCAAATAATAATAAACACTAATCACACTTGCAACAATACCAACAATTGCCAACCAAGTAAGATGCCCTTGAATTGCACCGACAAAAACGTAATATTTCCCAAAGAAACCGGCTAAGGGAGGAATGCCGGCTAAGGCGAACATAAACAAAGCCATAAAACCGGCTAAAATAGGTTTTTTAGAACCTAAGCCTGCAAATGCTTTAAGACCTGTTCTTGTATCGTTTTCACCTTCAATTATTGAAATAACACCAAATGCACCTAAATTCATAAAGGTATAAGCGGCTAAATAAAATATAATTCCAGCTACACTCATTAAATTACCGGCAGCCAAACCGATTGCCATATATCCTGCGTGTGTTATTGAAGAATAAGCTAACAACCTTTTTAAATTATCTTGAGCAATTGCTACAATACTGCCGTACAATGTTGAGAACAAAGCAATCACAATAAAATAGTCGCGGAAAGTATTAGGAGCTTCACCACCTACAATTGCAGTAAGTAAAATAATAATAACACTAAAAGCAGCAACTTTTCCGGCAGTAGACATTAACCCTGTAACGGTTGTTGGGGCACCTTGATACACATCCGGGACCCACATATGAAACGGGAATGCTGCTATTTTAAAAGAAAACCCGATTAACAGCAAGATGAAACCCGTTATAAAAATGATATTAGATGATAAATTTTTAAAATTAGCCATTATTGCATCTATGCTCATAGAGTGGGCAGCACCATAAATTAAACCGATACCGTAAACAACAAACCCCGTAGCGAAAGCACCGAGTAAAAAGTATTTCATCGAAGCTTCATTTGCCGTAAGTTTTTTTCTATTAATGCCTGTGAGGATATAAAAGCAAATTGACATTAATTCTAATCCTAAAAATATCATAAACAAACTTTTAGCACTTGCCATCAACATCATTCCAAGAACAGAAGACTGAACAAGAATGTAAAATTCACCAAAATAAGCTCCATATTTATCTATATATTTTATGGAACTAAGCACCATAATAATTGCGCTAATGCTGAAAAGAGTGTTAAAGACTGCAGGTTTTCCTCCAGCTTCCAACATCCCGCCTAATACAATTGCTTTATCGGATATTGCCGAAAAAGACAAAAATCCTGCAATTGCAAAAATTAAAATTGTAAACCAAGGTAATATCGATTTACTTTCTTTAGTGGTTATCTCAATAATTAGTGAAAAGATTATTCCAAGTCCAACAACTATTTGGGGTAACAACTGTACTATTTCAGAACTATTATTTAGCATAGCTATTCTATAAAGATTATATCTCCATCTAATTCTTCAATTGTAATTTGATGATTTTTCCCTAGATGTAATGTAAGTTTTCTATGATTTTTAATATTAAAAATATCTTCTCCGTTTTCTACAACTACAATTTTTATATGTTCAAATTTAGTAATAAAATCTTCGAGATCTTTATATTGTAAAAAATAGATTTCGGTAAAATCGGGATATTTATTATAATATCCTTGTTTCGAATTTTTACTGAAATTTGTAATTATATCATTTTCAATAATCGCTTTAAATATATCGGCAGTAAACGGCAGTAAAACTCTGTTACCATAAAAGAGTCCTTTTACATCAGATTTTAAAACATCATTTATAGTACGCATTTTAACCTCTCCCAAAGAAAAATATTATCCAAACTAAAAAGAATGTTGGAATTAAAACAGGTACTGCATATTTAATCCAATAAGTAAAAAAGCTCGGCATTTTAATTCCGGCTCTTTCCGTTATCGATTTAACCATAAAATTAGGACCGTTACCAATATACGTCATAGCGCCAAAAAATACCGCACCGGTAGAAATTGCACGAAGATACAAAGCATGCTGCATTTCCAAAATATGCACTTGAGCAGGAATATCGATGTTTAATCCGAATCTGCCCAAAGCCCCGCTTAAAAAATTTAGGAATGTCGGAGTATTATCCAACACGCTGGAAAGCATTCCTGATGTCCAAAAAAATATTCCGGCATCTAATTCTTTAGCCAAAACATGTGCCTCGTGTTCTATTAATTGTAAAGCCGGAACCATAGTCATAAAAATACCAATAAATAAGTAAGCAACCTCTTTTATCGGTTCAAAATCAAATTCATTTGCTTCTAATATATCCTTCCTTGAATGTTTGTAAGAAAGGTACATTACAGCAAACATTATAATTTCCCTAATACCAATAGGAAACGGTTTAAAGTTCGGTACCCATTTAAAAACATTCGGGTCAATAAACACCGATAGAATAATTACTCCAAGATACATAACATTCCGGTATCCTTTAAATTCCACTTTACCGGAAAAAGTAGCGTCTTCTACTTCAACATTCTTGGGCATATTTTTAGAATCGATAATATAAAAAATTAATAACAGCAGAATAATCACAGGCAGCCATATAAACCATATATGCTCAATAAACCAAAAGAAATTAATACCGCGTAAAAATCCTACAAACAAAGGCGGATCCCCTATAGGGGTAAGTGCACCGCCAATATTACTAACCAAAAAAATAAAAAACACAATATGATAAGGTTTAATTCTATCTTTATTAACTTTAATAAAGGGACGTATAAGAACCATCGAAGCACCGGTAGTTCCGATTATATTAGAAAGTACGGCACCAATCAATAATAAAACTACGTTTAACATTGGTGTCGACTTTTTATCGATTTTTATTAATATTCCGCCGGAAGCAACAAATAACGAACCAAGTAGAGCTATGAAAGAGACATACTCGGTAAATGTTTCCATTAAACTTAAAGTATTGTGAAGATAAAAGATATAATAAACTACAGTTACGGCACCAAGTATAATTGAAATTTTAGGATAATTTCTTTCCCAAAAATGGTGATAGAACAATGGACCGGTTGCAATCATTAAAAGAATTATAATAAACGGCAATACCATATATACGGAAGGAAGTTGTGTTATTATTTCACTTTGTTTAACTGCTGTAGAAGTTGTTTGTGCAGATAAAGTATTAAAAATTCCACCTGTAAATAGAATTAAAAAAAGGGAAGCAAATATTATTCTGTATGATTTTTTATTCATAAATTAATGCAGAAAATTTGTGGTAAAAGAAGATACGTGTTTTAATAAATTAGTTGTTGTTGCATCTGAAATATGTAAAAAGGTACTGGGATAAACACCAATCCAAACAATAAATATTATTATAGGAACAAGCACTAAAATTTCCCTTTTACTCATATCCGTTAATTTTTCCAATTCAGGATTTTTAACTTCACCAAATACAACTCTTTCGTACATCCACAATAAGTAAACAGCGGCAAAAATAACTCCCGTAGCGGCAAAAATTGCGAACCACCAACTATTAAGCACTTGAGATTGAAACGTGCCGATTAAAATCAAAAATTCACCAATAAAACCATTTAACCCAGGCAAGCCGATAGAAGAAAGCGAAGTAATCATTAAAAACGTAACATAAATAGGTGCTAATTTTGCAATACCGCCGTAGTAAGAAATTTCTCTTGTGTGTGTTCTTTCATAAATAAATCCGACTAAAAGGAAAAGAGCACCTGTTGAAAGTCCATGATTTATCATCTGAATGACCGAACCCTGCATAGATTCTACAGTCAGAGCAAAAACACCAAGTACCACGAACCCCAAATGCGCAACGGACGAATATGCAACAAGTTTTTTCATATCCGTTTGTACCATTGCAACCAACGCACCGTAAATAATTCCGATTATAGCCAACACGGAAATATAAGGAGCAAAGTGAACAGACGATTGCGGGAACAGCGGTAAACAAAATCTTAACATTCCGTAAATCCCCATTTTCAAAAGTACTCCGGCAAGAATAACCGAACCTGCAGTTGGGGCTTCTACGTGAGCATCGGGCAACCAAGTATGTAACGGAAATATAGGCACTTTAATTGCAAAACTGATAAAGAAAGCTAAAAACAGATATTGTTGAATATGATATGGTATTTTGGGACCAACTTTGTAAAGATCAATAAGATTTGAAGTAAAATAACCGAGTGTACTTGAAGCATAAACCGTAAGCCAAATAATGGCAATCAACATCAATAAACTTCCGGCCATAGTGAAGATGAAAAATTTCACGGAAGCATAAATTCGCCTTTTCCCTCCCCAAATACCGATTATAAAGTACATCGGGATAAGCATAACTTCCCAAAAAACATAGAAAAGGAATACATCCAACGAAATAAACACTCCAATCATTCCGGCTTCAAGAAATAGCATAAAGAAAGTAAACATTCTAACTTTCTTTGTAATGCTTTTCCAACTTGAAATTAAAGTTAGCGGAGTGATAAATGTTGTAAGAAGTAAAAGCAAAAGGGAGATTCCATCAATACCGACATGATAGCCAATGCCTAAACTTTTAATCCAAATTACTTGCTCTGCAAATTGAAAATTTGGACTTGAAGAATTAAATCCGGCATAAATTATAATTGATAGAATAAACGTAATTATCGAGACAGTTAGCCCGAACCATCTAATTAACTTAGCTTTCGATTCTTTAAAAAATAAAAGAATAATACTCCCAATAATTGGAGTAAAAAGCAGATATGTTAACATTAATTTACTTTCCATAAACTATAAACTTAGAATTATCCAGAATAAAGCCAACATTATGCCGATCAACATTACCATAGCATAAGATTGTACAAAACCGTTTTGTATTTTTTTAAATACACCTGATACCTTTTCAACAAGTACCGCAACACCATTAACAAATCCATCAATTATTTTTACGTCCGTAATTTTCCATAAATATTTTTCCGAACCATTTTTAATCGGCTTAATAATAGTTGATTCATAAAATTCATCGACATAATATTTATTTAAAAGAGTGGTATATAAACCTTTAAAAGTAGTTGCAAATTTCTCTGCAATATCTTGCCGTTTAGTATAAATATAATAAGCGAGATAAATTCCGGCAATCGCTAAAATTACCGAGATAGTCATTAAAAGTAATTCTTGTGTATGGCTGCTTTCGGCAAATTGAGCTAATTTAGTTTTTGCAGGTTCAAAAACCGGTGAAAGCCAATTTTGAAAAAGATTACCGTTTTCACCCGAAAAGATAGCCGGTATTCCAATAAATCCACCAATTACCGATAAAATTCCAAGTACAATTAAAGGTATTGTCATAACCGACGGAGATTCGTGCGGGTGATGTTCTTTCCCAAATTTTTCTTCACCGTAAAATGTAAGATAAACTATTCTAAAAATATAAAACGCAGTTAAAAGTGCAGTTATAGCTCCAATTAACCAATAAACAAAATTACCATTAGTATAAGAATATCCTAAAATTTCATCTTTGCTAAAGAATCCGGAGAACGGGGGAAAGCCCGAAATAGCAAGAGATGCAGCTATATATGTTAAAAATGTAATAGGCATGTATTTTTTTAATCCGCCAAATTTACGCATATCTTGAATGCCGCCCAAAGAGTGTATAATAGAGCCGGCACCTAAAAATAAAAGAGCTTTAAAAAAAGCGTGTGTCATAAGGTGGAATATACCCGCAGCAAAGGCACCAACCCCCAAAGCTAAAAACATATATCCCAACTGACTAATAGTTGAATATGCCAAAACTTTTTTAATATCATTTTGAACAATAGCAATTGTTGCAGCAAAAAAAGCTGTAAGTAAACCAACAACGGCAACAAGCGTCATAATTGCCGGAGCGGAAGCAAATAAAATTGAAGTCCTTGCCACCATATAAACACCGGCGGTTACCATAGTAGCAGCATGTATTAAAGCCGATACAGGAGTAGGACCTGCCATTGCATCGGGCAGCCAAATATGAAGAGGTATTTGTGCCGATTTCCCGGTAGCTCCGATAAAAAGAAATAGAGCAATAAAATCAAAAGTAGATTTTGATATGGGAGCAAATTCAGCTTGATGAAAAACATTTAAATAATTTAGACTATGGAATGTTGCATAAATTAAAAACATTCCCAGCAAAAAGCCGAAGTCTCCTACTCTATTTGCAATAAAAGCTTTTTTTGCAGCTTGCGAAACCGTACCTTTTTCGAATTTTCTATCATAATAAAATCCGATTAAGAGGTAGGAACATAACCCAACTCCTTCCCATCCGAAGAAGAGAACTAAAAAATTATCACCGAGCACAAGATTCATCATTGCAAAAATGAACAAATTCATATATGCAAAAAATCGCCAATATCCCCTTTCGTTGTGCATATAGCCGATGGAATAAATATGGATTAAAAACCCGACTCCCGTTACAATTAATGCCATTACCAACGATAATTGATCAACAAGAAAAGCATATTGTACGTGCAATCCGCCAACCGAGATCCAAGTAAATATATTTACAATATTACTTCTTTGATCAACAGGCAATGACAAAGCTTGTATAAAAGCACCGAGCGCAACAAGAAAGCTTAAACCAATGGTAGAACTGCCGATTATACCGACAATTTTTTTATTTTTGATTTTAGCGCCGAACAAACCATTAATCAAAAATCCCAATAAAGGGAATAAAACCGTTAGATAAATGTAATTTATCATTTATAACTTTACCATTTAAAAATGTTTATTTCGTCAATATTTACCGATAGTTTATTTCTAAATACAGAAATAATTATTGCCAACCCAACTGTTGCTTCTGCAGCGGCAACCGTCATAACGAAAAAAACGAATATTTGACCGGCAGAATTACCAAGAAGAGTTGAAAAAGCGACCAGGGTAAGATTAGCAGAGTTTAACATTAACTCTATTGACATAAAAACAACAATAGCGTTACGTCTAATTAAAACACCCGTTATGCCTACAACGAACATAAACGCACTTAAAATCAGATAATATTCAATTGGTATTGAATTCATAATTATTATTTAAATTTTTTCTTTGCCAAAACTAATGCACCAATAGTAGCCGCCAAAAGCAAAAAGCCTGCAGCTTCAAAAGGGATAATGTACTTTGTATATAAATCATTGCCTATTTGTTCAATGGTACCCGACTGTATACTTGCGGCAACGTTTTGTGTAATTTCGTGCGAAGGAGCACCGATAATTAAGAGATATGTGATTTCAGCAAAAACCAAAGCGGCAATTAATATTGAAAAATATTTGAGATGCTTTTTTTTGTCGAAAATTTTAATTTCTTTATTCAGATTTAACAACATCAAAACAAAAAGGAAAAGCACCATAATTGCACCCGCATAAACGATAACTTGAACAACAGCTATAAATTGAGCGTCAAGTAATAGATAAAGTCCGGCAAGAGCAAAAAAGTTTACAATTAAAGAGATTGCACTCATTACAGGATTTAATCTTGTAATCGTTATAACAGCCGAAACAGCCGCTATTAAAGCTAAAACGAAAAATAAAATCATTTCTAAAGTCATAACCTATGGAGTATTCCTATAAATCATTCTTGGAAACGGAATTGTTTCTCTAATATGTTCCAAACCGCAGATCCAGGCAACGGTTCTTTCTAAACCCAAGCCAAATCCCGAATGCACAACGGAGCCAAACCTTCTTAAATCCAAATACCATTCAAAATATTCTTGCGGAAGATTATTTTCTTTAATTCTCTGCAGCAAAACGTCTAAATTATCTTCACGCTGGCTGCCGCCAATTATTTCGCCATATCCTTCAGGTGCAAGAACATCGACCGCTAATGCTAATTTAGGATTCTCGGAATCGCGTTTCATATAAAAGGCTTTTACTTCGGCAGGATATCTGTGCACCATTACAGGTCTATCGAACTGACTTGAAATAACAGTTTCATCGGGTGAGCCGAAATCGTTGCCCCACTCAAAATTATTTCCCTTGCTTTTTAATATTTCAACCGCTTCATCATACGATATTCTTGGAAATGGTTTTTTAACTCTTTGTAAATGTGTGATATCCCGTTCCAATATTTTTAATTCTTCCGCTTTTTCTTTAAGAACCGTCTGTACAACATATTCTAAAAAATCTTCAGCCAGATCCATATCATCGTTCAAATCGAAAAACGCAACCTCAGGTTCAACCATCCAAAATTCGGTTAAATGCCGGCGAGTCTTGGATTTTTCGGCTCGGAATGTGGGACCAAAAGTATAAACTTTACCGAGAGCCATTGCTCCGGCTTCTGCATAAAGCTGTCCCGATTGTGTTAAATATGCATTTCCCAAATCGAAATAAGGTGTTGCAAAAAGAGTTGAAGTCCCTTCTACGGCATTCGGTGTAATAATTGGGGCATCCATTAAAGTAAAACCTTCTCCGTCAAAAAAGTCTCGTATTGCTTTTACTATTCTGTGTCTGATTCGTAAAATTGCAGTTTGTTTTTTTGAACGCAGCCAAAGATGACGATGATCTAATAAAAATTCTATTCCGTGTTCTTTTGGAGTAATGGGATAATCATAAGAAGGAGAAATCATTTTTACATCTTTTGCATCCAATTCATAGCCGCCGACTGCTCTGGGTTCAACTTTTACCGTACCGGTAATTTCAAATGAAGCTTCTTGATGAATTTCATCGGTTAGCTGAAATATTTCATCGGTTACATTACCTTTAAATACAACACATTGTAATAAACCGGTGCCGTCTCTTAAAATTAAAAATTTGACTTTACCGCTTGAACGTTTGTTGTATAACCATCCGTAAAGCGTTACGTCTTTTCCTACAAAATCGTTCAAATCTTTTATATAGATTCTATCAGTCATACAACCAGTCAAATAGGAAGATATTATGTTATTTTGAATTGACAAATATAAATAGCGTTGAAATGAAAATCAAAAAAAATCGATTTCAATGTCAATTTAAATTATTTTTTTTCAATGCTGTCAAAAATATTTTAATATCGCAACGATTTAAAAATAAAACCATTCCTAAAACATTCGAAAAAAAGTTCGATAATATTACAAGATTAACGGACAAAGTAACATATAAGTTTAGAACCATATATTTAAAAAATTATATAAAATTTAAGGTATTATATTAAAGTAGAAAATATGAATCTTAATAAAGTTGAAAAGTTACCTGTTGTTTTATGGGGAGAATTAGTACGGGTTTATGAATTAATTAAAAAAGCTCAAACTAAAAATATATCAGATAATAATCTGACAATCCCACAATTTAATGTCCTTCAAATTTTAGCCTTTAAAGGTTCAATTCCATTAAAAAATATCGGCAATTTGCTTTATGTAACAGGTGCAAATATAACTTGTATAATTGATAATTTGGAAAAAGAAAAACTCGTTAATCGAGTTCATTCTAAAACCGATAGACGGGTTGTTCTGGCAGAGATAACATCGAAAGGTGAAGAATTAATAAATAAAATTTATCCGGTTTATGTAAAAAATATTGAAGAATCTATTTCCGGTTTAAGCGCTTTTGAACAAAATAAATTAATTAAAATGTTAGAAAAAATTGCTTAGAAAAATTATTTAACAAAATAAGCATATTGTTTTTACTTTATAAATTTCAAATTTCCTTTTAATTTTTATACTTAATCAATTCGTTCGATTTCTAATTTCAAATTAACAATATCAAATTGGAAAAATCTTTTTTGTATTTTGATTTTTAATTGCACTATTGTTTAAATAAAATTAATATACCAATAATAAATTATTGTAAATACAAGAAATTTAGAACAATATTTCCAATTTCTTTTACAATGAAAAATTAGAAAGCTATATTACATGTATATTATTATTTTTCATTAGGAATCAAAATGTATCTCACAATCGATAACCATAGAATTTGGATTGATATTGAAGGCAACGGAATACCTGTTTTTATTCCTTCGGCAGCAGGGAACGTTTACTTTCAACGTGTTTTTCCCAAAACACTTAGAATTGGTTACAAACTTCATTTTATCGAACCTGGAAATTTCGGCAGATCCGACGTTTATTCGGAAATAAGCTTAGAAAAAATGAGTGACGAAATTGAAGCAATAAGACAATATTTAGGTTACAAAGAAATTGTTCTATTCGGCTGGTCTGCAAACGGATTTATCACAATGAAATATGCCCTTAAATATCCTGAGTACGTATCTCATTTGGTTCTTGTTAATGCCCCTCCGTTTTACGGTAAAAAATTATTGGATGAACAGCATAAATATTTTGAAAAATTTGCC
>CAZXJG010000037.1:11180-21350 GCA_964640985.1 uncultured Melioribacteraceae bacterium
TAAATTAAATAGTGAAAAAATTTCAGTTGAACAGAAAATTATAAATCAATATGTGCTTTTCGCTCCTTATTATTGGTACAATCCATCGTACAATTGTTCCTATATATGGGAAAATAATGCGCTGAACGGTAATTCCCTTACAAAATATTTTACCGGAATTTTAGATAACTACGATTTTACCCCTAATTTCGAAAAATTATTAATGCCGGTTCTTTATGCAGCCGGCAAATACGATTTTATGGTGCCGAGTTATCTTATTGAAAATGTATTTCATCTAATTCCAAATTGTGAATATCAACTTTTTGAAAAAAGCGGACATTTTCTTTTTTTTGAAGAAAAGAAAAAATTCACAAGACTCTTTAATAAGTTCATTGAAAAAAACCAAGTCTAAATTGAACTAAAAATTTAACAATCCAATATTTTGAAAGATTGAAAGATTAAAAGATTGAAAAATTAAAAGATTGAATGATTGAAAATACAATTCCTCCGTTAATTGCTGATCGCTGATCGCTAACCGCTGCAATGTTTAATTCGTACAATTGATTATTCCAAACAAATACACTCCGTTTTTCAGACACGTTCCCGGAAAGAATTATTGCGGATATTTCACAAACCCTAAAATTGTTTTCGGATATGTATCAGTAGCTATTAGAAAACCTAATTTATCTAATCGGGCAATTCCTTCCCAATTGTCTCCGCCATTATTTTTTAATTTCAAATAAATTGGCGGCACATCTGTCAATGCAACTCTTCTTTTCGTTATTTCTAACTGAACAAGCCTTTCGACTCCTTTATATTTATAATAAGATGCCCCTTTACCATATTTAATTATTAACGAATCTGCTCCTGGTTTTAATAATTCTTTTTCACCCGGCCAATAATAATTCGTTACCCAAAACATGTTTTTAGAATCTACCGAAGTAGCATCCGTAATTCTATATTCAATATGGGATAACGGAATTCTATAGTGCATTTTTAAATTTTTATTGTAAAAATCCACACCCGGCGAAGGATTTACATTAATTCCATTCGCTTCATACAATGTCAGCACTCTGTTTGGGGTAAGCGTTATCGTCTCTTGACTCATATTTCTTAAATTTGCCGGAGGATGAACCTTCGTTAGAGTTGACTTAAAAAGAGTAATTTTATTAGAAAGAGTGTCGTAAAAACCTTTAACAACAAACCCAAAGGAAGAATCGGCGCGAACTACCTCTATCGTCATAAAAACCGTATCACCGGCAAACGCAATCGATTCGTAGCCGTCGCTTTTTGCCGAATATTTTTTTAAACCCGGAGCTGAGAAATTAATTTTCTCCGGTTTAATTCCTGAAATTTTGCCTTTTAAAAATTTGTAAATTTCTTTTTTAGGAATATAAAACAGACTGCCGAAGTGTTTCCCTGCAAACCGGTGAGGATATTGCGGCAGCAATACTAAATTGTTGTTATGCCATGCTAATCCGGAAATTTCCGCTCTTTTTTCGGATGCTTCACCGTAAAGCGGAATGTTTAATACGGAATATTCTTTGATTATTTTTTTAGATGTTCGCGGTAAAATGTTTTTATTACAGGCAATTACAAATAAACCGAATATAGTTAAAAATAGTAATGCATTAAAAAATTTCATCATATTTCGAAGCCGCAAAAAGTAATATTCTTTCAGTCAGTTAATTTTATCAATTATAAATTTATAATTTACAAATGTTCCAAATAGAATTGAAATTATTTGGATAGTTAATTTATTAGGGGGCTTCGCGAAAACCTATTTATAGTTTGAAATTGTTAGTAAACACCTTTATTTTTAGCTTATAATTAAACTATTTATTTTGCTTCGCCCGCCCGAGTAAAGTAATTTTTGGGTTATTCAAAAGGTTCTATTATCTTTTCACTTGAATTTTAACACTATTTTTATGACTTTTTTTATCGTTTTAAAATCTATAGAGATGAAAAACAAAATTTATTGTATAGAAGGTCAAAACAAATGGAAAAGGAAATTTCGTTTATAATTAATGATACTGAACTTACGGTAAAAGTTAATCCTAATGTTGTACTGCTCGATTTTTTAAGAAGAGAACTTCATTTAACAGGCACAAAAGAAGGTTGTAAAGAAGGCGATTGCGGAGCTTGTACTGTTTTGGTTGGACGTTTGGATAATGGTAAAATTATATATTCAACCGTAACTTCGTGTTTATACGCCATAGGAAATGTCGGGGGGAAACATATTGTTACAATTGAAGGATTAAATCAAAACGAACTTACAATACCGCAAAAAGAATTTGTTGACGAAGGTGCTTCTCAATGCGGATTCTGCACACCCGGCTTTATCGTTTCCTTAACAGGATATTTCCTTAATCATAATAATTTTTCTTTTGATGAAGCTCTTGAAGCACTTGCCGGAAACATTTGCAGATGTACCGGTTACACATCAATTAAAAGAGCTGTAAAAAAATCAATTGATATCCAGCCTTTTAATTTAAGCGGTGAGAACAATCATTTAAAATCCCTTATCGATAATAACATCATCCCAAAATATTTTTCAACTATTCCTAATAAATTGAAATTAATTACACACCGGACGGAATCGAAAAAACAAATTATAGACGGTAAAAAGATTTTGATAGGCGGTGGAACCGATTTGTTCGTTCAAAAGCCGGATGAATTATTAAACGAAGAAACAATTTTTATAAGCACACAAAAATTAAAATACATTGAGGAAAAAGAAGGTAAAATTATTATTGGTGCCGCCGCAACTTTCGAAATGATCAAGCAATCGGAAATAATGCAAAAATATTTTAATAATATTGAAAGTTATTTGAGCCTTGTTGCTTCTCAGCAAATTCGCAATAGTGCAACAATAGCCGGAAATATTGTTAATGCCTCCCCAATCGGAGATATGACGGTATTTCTTTTATCACTAAATTCTACAATTATTTTAAATAACGGAAGCTCAAAAAGAGAAATTTATCTTAAAGATTTTTATAAGGGGTACAAAACAATAAACAAAAAGACTAATGAGATTATCGAGCAGATAAGGTTCGATGTACCGGATGAACATTTTAATTTTAACTTCGAAAAAGTTTCAAAACGGACACACCTTGATATTGCAAGTGTAAATACAGCAATAGGCATAAGTGTTTTAGAAGGAATAATTCATGATGTTCATATTTCAGCGGGCGGTGTAGCACCAATCCCTCTTTATTTAAACAGAACATCTGAATATTTATTAAGCAAAGAACTCAATACTGCAACTATATATAACGCACTTAAAATTGCTCAAGAAGAAATTTCTCCTATTAGCGATATTCGAGGAAGTGCCGATTATAAGAGGCTTTTGTTAAATCAATTAATTAAATCACATTTCATTGTTTTGTTTCCCGAAAAATTCAGCATTGAGGAATTAGCATGAAAAACCAGGATATAATTAAACATGTAAAGGGAGAATCACTTTTTGTAGACGACTTAATTCAGCCTTCAGGTACATTGTATGCGATTGTTGTCGGTTCAGATAAAGCTCATGCAAAAATAAAATATATAGATTTTCATCAAGCGAAAAAAATAAAAAGTGTAACCGGAATTTTTACTTCGTCCGATATCCCAGGCCAAAATCAAATTGGAGGAATAATAGAAGATGAAACTTTATTTGCCGAAGATGAAGTAACCTATATCGGTGAACCTATTGCAATTTTAATTGCCGAAACAATTGAACAAGCAAAAGCAGCAAAAGAACGAATCGAAATAGAATATGAAGAACTTCCTATAATAACGGATGCGCGTGATGCTTATGCAAAAAATGAATTAATCGCTCCTCCGGTAACATTTTCGATGGGCGATACCGATGAAGCATGGAACAAGTGTGATGAAATTGTTGAAGGACGTATAGATATCGGCGGACAAGAACATTTATATTTGGAAACGCAGGGAGCAATTGCCGTTCCGACCGAATCCGGTATTAAGCTTATTTCTTCTACGCAAAGTCCTACTGCAGTTCAAAGGGCAACTGCAAAAATACTGAATTTACCGATGCATAATGTCGAAGTTGATGTATTGAGATTAGGCGGCGGTTTCGGGGGGAAAGAAGACCAAGCTACCCCGTGGGCCGCTATGACTGCCTTAGCCGCATTCAAATTAAAACGTCCGGTTAAATTAATACTTTCACGAATGGATGATTTAAAAATGACAGGCAAAAGACATCCTTATTCTGCCGACTATAAAATAGGTTTATCCAAACATGGTAAAATAATTGCTTATGAAGCTACATATTATCAAAACGCCGGCGCTTATGCAGATTTATCAACGGCAATTTTAGAAAGGACTTTATTACACGCAACAAATAGTTATTTTATTCCGAATGTGAAAACCACCGGAATATCGTGCCGTACAAATCTGCCGCCTAATACTGCTTTTCGGGGTTTCGGCGGTCCGCAAGGAATGTTTGTAATTGAAGCGGCAATTTATAAAGCTGCTGAAAAATTGGGTATCCCCGCTTATGAAATCCAACGTAATAATCTAATTGCAGAAGGCAACGGTTTCTATTATGGACAGAAAGCTGAGCGGGCAAACGCAGAACGTTGTTGGAAAACAGCTTTTGAAAAATATAATTTTAAGCAAATTGAAAATAATATCGATACATTTAACAAAAACAATAAACAATACAAAAAAGGCTTGGCTGTTATGCCGGTTTGTTTCGGTATTTCTTTTACGAGCAGTTTCTTAAATCAAGCAAGTGCGTTGGTACATGTTTATACGGACGGAAGCATAGGAGTAAGTACGGCTGCCGTTGAAATGGGTCAAGGCGTTAATGAAAAAATAAAAACTATTGTTGCGCGAACATTTTCAATTAATCCGGATAGAGTTAAAATTGAAACAACAAATACAACACGTATTGCAAACACATCACCAACAGCAGCCAGTTCAGGTGCCGATTTGAACGGTAATGCTGCAATTATCGCTTGTAAAAATATTCTTTCCCAATTGAAGAATACTGCAGCTAAAATATTAAATTTATCGTCGTCAAATGAAATTGAAATTATTAATGAAACGGTTTATCACAACGGCGAAAAGACCGGACTTAAATGGGATAATTTAGTTTGGGAAACATATTTTAATAGAAATAGTTTATCTTCACACGCTTATTATGCAACACCCGGTATTTATTTCGACCGCAGCGCTAAGAAAGGCAAACCGTTTGCATATCATGTTTATGGAACGGCAATTGTAACGGTAACCGTTGATTGCTTACGAGGTATTTATGAAATTGACTCTGTTAAAGTTGTTCACGATTTTGGTAAAAGCTTACAGCCAAAAGTAGATTTAGGACAAGTAGAAGGCGCAATATCTCAAGGTATTGGCTGGTTAACTTTGGAGGAATTACTTCAAGATGATAAAGGCAAACTTTTATCGAATACACTTTCGACCTATAAAATACCCGATATTTATTCAGTACCAAAAGAAATAAAAGTACATTTTTTAGAAAACTCTGAAAATCCGTTCGGTCCGTTTAATTCAAAAGCAATTGGAGAACCGCCGTTGATGTACGGAATTGCTGCATATTTTGCAATACTTAATGCTATTAAATCTTTCCGTCCTGCGTTAAACTTTAAAATATCAGCCCCGTTAACACCGGAAAAAGTATTAACATCATTACATTCCCTAAACTAAAATGAATTTATAACATGAAAGAATTTGAACTTTGGAAATTTATCGCTTCGGAACTACAGTCGGGTAAAAAAATATCCCTAATGATTGTTGCGGCTTCTAATAAATCGTCTCCAGGTCGTGCCGGTTTTAAAATGGCTGTTACTGAAGATACCAAGTGTTACGGTACCATAGGCGGTGGAATTATGGAACGCAACTTAATTAAAAAAGTACCCGATTTAATTACAGAAAACAAAAAAATTGTAATAAAAAAATTACATCATAATCCAAATTCATCGTTCGAAACATCGGGATTAATTTGCGGCGGTAATCAAACAATAATTATTATTAATTTGGCGAAATCCGATTTAGCGATTGTTGAAAAAATAATCGACGGTTTCAATAAAGGAAAGAAAGCCGTTTTATGTATTACTCCCCTTGGATTGAAATATATATCTGAAGTAAATGATAAACGTTTGATTAATTTTAATTATAAAACTGAAAATGATTGGGAATATCGCGAAAATTATGGAATGCCTGATACAATTTATATAATTGGCGGCGGTCATGTCGGACTTGCAGTTGCACGTGTTATGTCAACTCTTAATTTTCGTATTTTTACATTTGATCCAAGGAAAGATGTTTTTACAGTGAAACAAAATATTTATTCTAATAAAATATTCAATATCCCTTATGAAGAAATTGGAAAATTTATTGAAGAAGGCAGCCGCTCTTATGTTGTAATTGTAACATCGGAACGTAGTACCGATTTAATTGCACTTAAATCGATAATAAAAAAGGATGTTGAATATATCGGTCTAATGGGAAGCAAAGCTAAGATTAAAACAATATTTGACAATTTAACACAAGAGGGATTTGACCCAAAATTATTCGATAAAATTCATGCGCCGATTGGAATAGAAATTTATGCCGAAACTTCCGAAGAAATTGCCGTTAGTATTGCTGCAGAGATAATTAAAACCAAATATGGTGATTTATAAAAAGTTTTATATTCGAGGTAAAATTTCTTTAACTTCCTGCATTTTATATAACTCATCTTCTAAAATTTTCAAAATATCTTCTTTCGAATAATTATCTTCCTGTGTAATCCAATCGAAAAAATTTTTCATATAATGTTCACCGAGTTCATAAGCTTGCTCTTTTATATCGGGTATTGGGAAAAGTATATATCTTTTTTCCGTATCTATAATAAATCTTAATTCGTCCATTATATTAATAATATCGGTTTTAATATTTGAAACATCTTGCTCGTTTAAGCTGCCCAAATCTTCAATTTTCGATTCAATTATATTACATCTTACTATCATTTCAAAGTTTTTCCGTCTTTCCGAAATTTCTCCTATAACTCCCAGTACAAACCTAAAGTCGGATTTTCTTCTATCTAAATTTTGCATTTTTTAAATGTCCAAAATTTAATTTCAAAATTTTTTTATTATCTTTTTCGTAATAAGAATTTTTATTTATTATTGACAAAAGTAAAATAAAAAACTCCTATCACTTAAATCCGTTAAGTAATAGGAGTTATTAATTCCTTTTTCGGGGAATGATAGCGAACTCCATCGCATTTTAAATTATCAATTTATTTTTACTTCAATTTTTATACGTCTATTTTGGGCTTCCGTCAATTATCTATTTAAATTATTTTATATGATTTATCGATAATATTCATAATAGAAATATAAACCGATTTTATTGTCTTTGTCAAAGGAAATGATTAAAAGATAAAATATTTAAAAGGTTTTCCTATAGGGAATAGAATTTATTAAATTGAAAAAATATTCGAAATTTAAAATATTCTTTTATAAATTGAGTAGTAAATGTTATTTTCAACAATAATATTTTAGAATCGGAAAAATTTCTGAGAGAATTGAAGAAAATCCGGTGAGTTGTTATAATGATTATTTCGAACTTAGTTAATTCCGAGACGTCTGAAATTGCATCGAAGGAAAACGAAGGAGTTATTAAAATGATTACACTACTATTTGAAAATAATCTGCTGTTAAATAAAACTTCTTTTGTTTCGGATTTAATTAATCATTCCGAATTTAAATTATTAAAAAGAAGAAGCAAAGATATCACTACTGATGTAGCTGTTCTGAAACCCGACATATTATTTATTGACTTAACCAATGATTCGGAAGGATTCATTGAAAAATTGGAAGCAATTCGGCGTAGAAATAGTAATGTTAAAATAATTTTACTTGTTAATTACTGCAGCAACAGTCTTGTTTTGGTTGCAAAAAAATTTGGATTAACCGACATAATACAAAAGGATATAAAATCCGAAGAAATTTATTCAAAATTAATGACACTTACCGAAACTCCCACCACTAATAGTTTTTCGGAAGATAAACCATTAATTAATTTTGTACAACTTGAAAATATTTTAACTAACTCGGAAAAAGAGGTTTTTAAATTAATCGGCAATGGATTAACCACCAAAGAGATATCATATTCCTTAAATTTAAGCTGCAGAACGATTGATAAACACAGAGAAAACATATTAAACAAAATAGGCTGCAAAAGCGCCGCAATGCTTATCTTCGTGCAACGGTTTATAATTTGTTTTCGTTGTTTTAATTAAGAGAAATAAAATATACGTATAATTACGTATTTTGTTTTTCTTTAAAAACTATTATGTTCTAAGTTAAGAATTTTTTTTGGGAAAAGCTGTATGCGAAATAGCTGTGAAGAACCAATAGTAAAACAATACAATCCAAAAGACTTCCTATCTTCGGTATTACTTGCCGTACTTAAATATTATGGAGAAAATAATAGTATTTTAAATTAGCGAGGGATATATGTCAATTGAATTAAAAAATGTGAAGAAAAATTACAAATTGGGCAAGAAAGTTGTTGAAGCCTTAAAAGGTATAAGCCTTAAAATAGAAAAAGGTGAGTTTGTCGCTATAAAGGGTCCTTCCGGATGCGGAAAGACTACATTGCTAAACATAATGGGGGCTTTGGATATACCCGATGAAGGCGAGATTATTTTTGAAGGTAAAGATATTTCTAAACTGAACAGGAAAAAAAGACTTGAATTCAGAGCACGTAATTTGGGCTTTGTTTTTCAGGATTATAATTTAATTCCCGAACTAACTTTGTATGAAAATGTAGAAATTCCACTGCTGATAAAGAACATAAAAGACCGGAAAGATAAAATAATTAAAGTTATTAAGGAAGTTGGGCTTTACGACCAAATGGATCATAAACCGGAAGAATTAAGCGGAGGACAAAGACAGCGTGTATCCATTGCAAGAGCTTTGGTTAAGAACCCGCCGCTTATACTCGCTGATGAACCGACTGCCAATCTTGATTCAAAAACAGGCTCGCACATAATTGAACTTATGTACGATCTGAATAAAATTCATAAAACTACATTTATTGTTGCTACTCATGATGTCTTCGTTCTGCAGAGAATTGATAGAATTGTAAATCTAATTGATGGAGAACTTAATTAAAAAGAAATTTAAGAAAAAAGTGGGAAATAATGCTTTTAATAAACTCCGTGGCTCTCCGTGTTAGCTCCGTGACTCTCCGTGTAAGGAAAGGAAACAAAAACATTACACAGAGCCTGCTCCGTGAAATGCTGGTGCTTTTCTATTTCACACGGAGAACCACAGAGTATTCACGGAGGGACACGGAGATTTAAGGAATTATAAATAAAATTATGTAGGTATAAACCATGAAAAAATTAATTATCTTAATCGTAATAGCTTTAAGTACAACAAGCATATTATTCGCACAAAAAACTCCGTTTGAAAAATTTGATAAAAGCAGAATTGATGTGGGTACATTGTATGTTTATGAATATTCAAGGAATAAGGAAGATTTTGAACCAAGCAGTAAAGTATATTTTTATATTAAAACATTAAATGATATTGAAGAGACGTGGTCCTCTATAAAAGATACGATATTTTATAGTATAACAAAATCTACGATGAATTGGAACTATATGATGCTCGAGCATCAGGAATTCAAAAATTTTAAGAATAAGAATGATATAGTAATAAATGGAACATTAAAATACAACGCAAGCATTGATTTCTCAAAAAAGATACTTAAGCTTAGGGGTATAAATAAATATAAAGATGGATTTAAAGAATGGAATTCAGTAAGTAAATTCAAAATTGTACCCACCTATTTTTATAAGTTTACAGACTTAAGACCCTTATGGTTTGCTTTACGTTTTTATCCGCTTAATAAAAAGATGATTACCGTTAATAGTAATACAAGTGGTTATAATGTTAAATTCGAGATAAAATATGAAGGAAAAGAAAAAGTAAAAGTTCCATTCGGCAAAGTACTGTGCTATAAATTCGAGCTTGTTCCTCAATTAAGTTTTTTTATGAAGTTGTTTCATAGCCCTAAGAAAGCGTTTATATGGTTTAGCGCGGAAAATAATTACAGATATATGGTTAAATATAGAAATAATAATGAACAAAATCCTTTTACACAATCTATGGAATACCGCCTTGCTGAAAGAAAAAAGATGACGCCGGAAGAATGGGAACAATT
>CAZXJG010000038.1:0-21061 GCA_964640985.1 uncultured Melioribacteraceae bacterium
ATGCTCGGTCCTCAATACCTGCTTTACAAAAAAATGGGCAATATGATGTCTAATCCGTCAAATTTGTTTAACTCAAAAGTAAAGTTTACATTAATTCCTTATCGAAATAGAAGTAAACAATATGTAACAAATATTGTAATGCCGCCGCAATTAAATTCCGAAATTTTTGTTAGCGGTTCTCACTCAAAAAATAATTTGCATATTCAAATAATATGGAACCCTGATGTTGGACGAGAAATTGAGATTATTATCGGCGGTATGCATAAAGGGAAAATGAGTGTTTTCCCTTTATTAAAGTTAAAAGCACAGGACAATGGAAAATTGATGATACCTGATAGAATTATTAAATTAATTCCTTTTAAAAAATTCGATAAAATTGTATTTTCCCTTATTCGTAGAAATGAAATGATTTTGACTAATATATACAATTTGGGGAAAACATATTTTACTTCGCAAAGTATTAACAACACTATTATTAATGTTCAATAAACAAAGATTTTTAATTTTTGTATTGGGGTGTGGATTGTTGACATTCGGCAAAATATATGGACAACAGTCGGTAGATCTCTTTGGTTTCGCTTCCAACAAAGAGAACAGCCGTTTCCGTCTTAATTCATTTGAATTGAACCCGGGTAACTATACCAATACCAAAGACTGGGGATTTTCCGTTGTTTACGGAAACAATTTTGCTGCTACAAGCACAAGCAATATTTATTTGGTTTCTCTTTCCAAAAGATTCGGCAGTCAATTTTTCTACGTAAGATATACACCCGGTATACAAAAGGAATTTATTTATAACATCGGTGCTGTAATTAATGAAACAAATTCTTCTCAAATTTCTACAAATTTAAAAAGAACCATAAAATATCAAGAACTTTTCGGATTAGGGTATTCTTATAAATCAAAAATGTTTAACGCAGGTTTTTCATTTAGATATTTTTCTCAAACATTTACCGAAGATAAATTAGTACCGTTCTTTTCGGATACGCTTAATTTTATAAATATTGATAAAATTGAAACTCATAACAATTTTTGGCGGGGTGATATTGGAGTTGATTTTTCACCTTATAATAATTTAACTCTAAGTCTTTCTTCTATAAATTTGTTCATTGTTAACGAAACATCGGATACTACAAATAGAAATGCGTTTCTCAGAACGGACAAAGGGGCACAGTTCGGTTTAAATTATTCCCCTTTCAAAAATTTCGGCTTGTTCGGGACATTGCAAACTAACAGATCTTTTATAACAGGAATCAATTTTGCTTCTGAAATTTTCGGTGGGACCCTTACGCTTGGTATGTCTATTTTACACGACAATTACCGAAATAATTTTATTGCCGGAATTATTCCGGTGTTAAATTATTCTTCAAACCTTTTCAGCATTACTTTAAGCGGCATCAAATACTTTAACAATTCTACTGTAAATAATACAGTTGATGATTTTTTTCAGCAAGGTGTTCATAATATACTCAACAACCGGTATAGCAGCGATAAAATTTTTCTTGGAGTCAGTATAGCTTTATCTTTTGCCCCCGAAAAGCATGTCAAATTTATGAATCTTAAAATTTTAAATAATCTCTATCCGGCTTTTGACGACTACTATTCTACTCATCCTTTTGCCGTTGCAAAGGTTAAAAATATTACCGATAAGCCGATAACGGTTAAGCCGTCATGCAAAATCAACAGAATTAATAACGAATTTGTCTACTCCCCTGCTGTAAATATTGCTCCTAACAATACTGCCAATGTTGAATTTTATACTAATGTAAATAATATCGGAACAAAAATTAAACACCAATTTATTGCACAAATCGATTTTGAATTAACAACAACAAACAGTGAACCGGACGATAAGCTTCAGAAACCTATTCTAATAAACGATATTAATGGATGGGACGGCAATGTTTCAAACTTGCGCTATTTCGTAACAAGCGATTTGACCTTTGCACAGAAATATGCAAAAAATATTCTCCATCGTGAAAGGGCAAAACTAATTAAAGTACTTAAGGTTTTATCGAAATTTGAAAAAGTTAAAATTTTGTTTAATCAATTTGTAAAAGGAATGATTTATGTTTCCGATCCGCGCGGGTCATCGGATAAAGTTCAATACCCGCACGAAACAATTGAACTTAAAGGCGGTGACTGCGACGATTTCAGTGTAGCCTTCAGCTCTTTTTTAGAAAGTATCGGTATTCAAACCGCTTTTGTCGATTATAAATCTCCCGACGGTATTAGTCACGTTAATTTACTGATTAACACGGAACTTACTCCCGAACAAGCTCCTTTAATTAGTATAAATGATAAAAGATATATTATCCGGAAAAATATAACCGGAAAAGATGAAGTTTGGATTCCCCTTGAAATGACTTCATTAACTAATTTCAACACGGCTTGGTCGATTGGTGCTAAAAAATTTAATAAAGAAGCTATTAATGATTTAGGTTTAGTAAAAGGTAAGGTTGCAATAATTGATGTTTATTAGGAGGTAATAATGAAAAAGCTTTTAATAATTTTTTTCCTTAGCTCGCTGCAATTGTTTGCTCAAAATTTTGTGGTAGAAAAAGTTTCGGGAAAGGTAGAAGCTTTAATAGGTACAAGTGAAAAATGGATTCAGATACATAAAGGTGATAAATTAACCGGCTCCGATCTTCTATCTACAAATAGAAATTCTTATGTATTATTAAGCCGAGATAAAAGTAAATTTTTGCTGAAAAGTAATGCTGCGTTAGGACTTAACAATATCCGAAAACTTTCAATTAACGATTTACTACTTGCACTTGCAATGGAAGAAATTGAAAACGTACCTAAAAAACAAGGGAATGGGATTACAAAAAATACGGCGGTTTACGGTGCAAACGAATCGGAATCAAATACGAAGGTACCTTTTATTAAAGACGAACTTGGTGTAAAAAAACTAAATGGTGCAAAATTGCTTGCGGAAAACGGTTATAGGGAATCGGCTGTAATAGTTGCAAAAGAAACTTACAGAAAATATCCCGCTACTAAAAAATTAATTAGCAACCGCCTTTATTTTGTTAATGTGCTGAAAAATTTGGGCTTGTATCAAGAAGCAAATAGTGAATTACAAAATATTAAAAAAATACATCTCGATAAACAGTGGGAAAAGAAAGTAGAGAAAATTGAAAATGAAATTAAAATGAAATTGTTGTCAAAATAGTTTACTACTTTGATGATTAAGATTCCCGAAATCTGAAAAATCGAATTCTCCAAATATAAAACTCACGCAGTTTATGAGATTTCGGGAATCTCAAGTTTAGTTTTTATTCTTTTTAGAAATTTCACAGTACAACCGTAACAATCTGAAAATTTATTGTTATTCAACAATTTTAAGTTTTCGGTTCATAGTGAAAGAACTCAATTTTACCATTGCCAGGCGCTCTTAAAAGGATAATATCACCAGGGACAAAATCGCCCATTAAAATTTTAGTGGCAAGAGGATTTATTATATGTTTTTGAATAACTCTTTTTAATGGTCGAGCACCAAAAGATATATCATAACCCCTATAAACCAAAAAGTCTTTTGCACTTTCATCTACTTGAAGCTTCATGTTTTTTTCTTCAAGCATTTTTCCTACCCGTTGTAATTGTATATCCACAATACTTTTTAATTCTTTTTTCAATAAGGGTTTAAAAAGTATTATTTCATCGATTCTATTTAAAAACTCAGGGCGAATGGTTTTTCTTAACAACTCGGTTAATTTTTCATTTAGCTCGCCTAAAATTTCATTATAATTATCCTCATTGAAATCGGCTAACTTTTCTTGAATTAAATATGACCCCAAATTAGATGTCATAATTATAATCGTATTTTTAAAATTAACCGTTCTACCTTGGTTATCGGTAAGGCGACCTTCATCTAAAACTTGCAAAAGTATATTAAACACATCCGAATGAGCTTTTTCAATTTCATCTAAAAGAACCACCGAGTACGGTCTGCGTCTAACAGCTTCGGTTAATTGGCCTCCTTCTTCATACCCAATATAGCCGGGAGGTGCTCCAATTAATCTGGATACCGAATATTTTTCCATATATTCCGACATATCAATCCGTACCATTGCATGTTCGTCGTTAAAAAGAAAATCTGCAAGGGCACGTGCAAGCTCTGTTTTCCCTACCCCTGTAGTTCCAATAAAAATAAAAGAACCAATCGGTTTGTTGGAATCTTGAAGTCCTGCGCGTGAACGCCGAATTGCATTTGCTACTGCTTCTACTGCTGCATCTTGACCAATAACTCTTTTATGCAATTCTTCTTCCATACGAACAAGTTTACTTTTTTCGCTTTCCAGCATTCTGCTTACAGGGATGCCGGTCCATTTTGCTACAACCTCCGCAATGTCTTCGGCATCAACTTCTTCTTTAAGCAATTTTTTCTGAGTTTGAATTTTTGCAAGCTCTTCGCTTTCTTTTTTTAATTTTTTCTCAAGCCCGGTTATTATACCATAACGAAGTTCCGCAACTTTTCCAAGATCACCTTCGCGTTCATATTTTTTAGCTTGATCTTTTGCATTTTCAATTTCACTTTTCATTTGACGTATTTTTTGTATTCTTCCTTTTTCCAACTGCCACTGACCTTTCAAATTGTTACGCTTCACATCAAGTTCAGCTAATTCTTTTTTAAGGTCATTTAAACGTTTTATAGAATACTCATCTTTTTCTTTTTTTAATGCTTCACGCTCAATTTCAAGCTGTTTGGCTTTTCTTTCCAGAACGTCAAGTTCTTCCGGCATCGAATTAATTTCTATTCTCAATTTAGATGCTGCCTCGTCAATCAAATCAATTGCCTTATCCGGCAAAAATCTATCACTTATATATCTGTTTGAAAGTTGTACCGCTGCAATAATTGCTCCATCAGTAATTCTTACTCCATGATGAATTTCGTAACGTTCCTTTAATCCCCGCAAAATAGAGATAGCATCTTCTTCATTCGGTTCTTGAATCAATATAGGTTGAAACCTTCTTTCTAAAGCCGCATCTTTTTCGATATATTTTTTATAATCATTCAAAGTAGTTGCCCCAATAGCATGAAGTTCGCCGCGGGCAAGAGCCGGTTTAAGAATATTTGCAGCATCCATTGCTCCTTCGGTTTTTCCGGCACCAACTAACTGATGAAGTTCATCTATAAATAAAATAATTTCTCCATCTGAATTCTGAACCTCTTTTATTACGGCTTTTAATCTCTCTTCAAATTGCCCGCGAAATTGTGAACCGGCTACAAGTGAACCCATATCTAAAGCAACAATTCTTTTGCTTTTTAAATTTTCCGGCACATCACCCGCAATTATTCTGTGTGCCAACCCTTCTGCAATTGCAGTTTTTCCTACTCCCGGATCACCAATTAAAACAGGGTTGTTTTTAGTTCTACGCGAAAGCACTTGAAACACTCGCCTTATTTCTTCGTCTCTGCCGATTACCGGATCCAATTTACCCGATTTTGCCAATTCATTTAAATCGCGTCCATATTTTTTAAGTGCCTGATAAGTATCTTCCGGATTTTGGGATGTTACCCGTTGATTACCTCTAATATCTTTTAGCGCACTTAAAATTTTATTTTTAGAAACTCCACTATTCTTAAGTAAATCACCAATTTTATTTTCACTTTCCAACATAGCCAATAATAAATGTTCCGTTGAAACGTATTCGTCTTTTAAATGTTTGGATTCTTCGGCAGCCTTGTCGAATAGTTTAGCGGTGGCTACCGACATCTGTTGATTACCGACTCCTGCTCCCGTTACTTTCGGAAGCCGTTCTATTAATTCGTTTGTTTTTATATTAAGCTGATTTACATTAGCTCCTATTTTTTGTAATACAGAAACCGCGGCATTATCGCTATCCTGTATCATTGCGGCAAATATATGTTCAGGCTCTACAATTTGATTATTATAATTTTGTGAAATCTCTACAGCGCTCTGAATGATTTCTTGAGCTTTGACCGTCATTCTATTAAAATTAAAAGCCATTTTTACTCTCCTTTTTTCTTTTAAAGAAAAAATCTTTTTACAAATATACAACGATAAAACAAATATTATATTTGCAATAAGCATACAAATGTAAGTAAATTAGCGCTTCAAAAAATTTTACCAACTACAAAAGGATAACTATGTTAAAAAACCACCCGAAAGGACTATACGTATTATTTTTTACGGAGATGTGGGAACGTTTTGGTTTTTACACTATGCTTTCAATCTTTATTCTTTATCTTGGAGAAAATTTTCACTGGGATACAACAAAAATAACCAATGTTTACGGAATATTTTTAGCGGCAGTTTATTTTACACCAATTGTCGGAGGCTGGATTGCCGATAATTTATTGGGTTACAGTAAAACAATAATTATTGGAGCATTAACTATTGCTGTTGGATATATTCTTATGGCGATTCCAACGAAAAGCCCCGATTTTTTATTTTTTGCCTTAGCCGTAGTTGCAATCGGCAACGGACTGTTCAAAGCCAATATATCTGTTCTTGTAGGAAATTTATATTCACACAAAACCGGTTCGTTAAAAGATGCCGGATTTAATATATTTTATATGGGGATTAATATAGGCGCATTTTACGCACCTCAAGCTGCAGTTGGAATTAGAGATTTTTTAATGAACAATTATCACATTACACTTGTCGAGGGTTATAATGCCGCCTTCGGTGTTGCAGCTATCGGCATGTTGTTTTCAATAGTAATTTTCTATTCCTTCCGGAGATTTTATAAAGAAGCCGATTATACTTCTAAACATAAAACTAATACCGAAAAAGATCTTGTCTTAACTAAAAAGCAAGAAAAACAAAGGGTTATAGCTTTATTAACCATTTTTGCGATTGTAATCTTTTTCTGGATGTCATTTATGCAGAATGGAGCAACGCTGACTTTATTTGCTAAAAATTATACTAAAAGCATAGTCAGTAGATTCACTTTTGTTTTATTTAATATTGTCGGACTTCATGCGGTACTTGCTATTTTACTTGGCGGCGGATTTTTATTTAAACCGAGAAGCGGTAAAAAAACAAGGATAATAGCGGGAGCGTTTTTTGTAGGCGGTATTATACTGCTTATTTATAAAATATCAACATTCCCGGCAAACAACAGTATTGCACCGGAACAATTTCAATCTTTTAATCCTATGTTTATAGTATTGCTTACTCCAATTATTGTTGGATTTTTCGCATACCTTAATAAAAAAGGGAAAGAACCTTCATCCCCCGGTAAAATCGGTATTGGAATGTTAATTTCGGCAGCCGCATTTATTATAATGATAGTTGCATCACTGGGACTTTCTTCCGTTAACAGTTTAAATGGCGGTGTATCTTCTGCTTCGGTAACTCCTTTTTGGTTGATATCAACTTACTTCACACTAACTATTTCAGAATTGTTCCTCAGTCCGATGGGATTATCATTTGTATCCAAAGTAGCACCTCCAAAAATAAAAGGTTTGATGATGGGCGGCTGGTTTGCTTCAACTGCAATTGGTAATTATTTGTCCGGCTTTGTCGGCAGATTTTATCAAAATTGGGCGCTTTGGCAGTTTTTCCTTCTACTGGTTATTACGTCCTTAATTTCCGCAGTTCTTATCTTAATATTTCTCAAAAGGCTAAAACAAGCTACCGCATAATATTTATTAACTCATGTTGCGCATGTTTAAATTTCAATAACCCCGTCATTTACGGCGGGGTTTAGATAATTACTCAACTATCCGGGCTTTAGCCCATAACCAATAGCTTTATCTTGAATGAAAGGGATATCATATTTCAATAAATATTCAGCTTTGGTTAATTCCTTTCCAAGGTAAGCGGCATGGTCTAATTTTGAAACGAAACCCTTTTTAATAATAGTGTAATAAATGCTTGCCGCATCTGTTCCTTCAATTGTCTGCAGAAGCTCACCACTGTTTGCATAATATTCCACATAAATTTTATTATTGTTTTTTTGCGGAATTATGACAAAGAAACCTTTTTTATCCAATACTAATCGTTCGGGATTTTGAGCGGTAATTAATTTATTTGCCGGAATTGCTGCAAAAGTATCGGCAAACGGCGGTTTCTTTTTTGTATGATAAACATTGATAACATCTTTGATTTCAGTAAAAGAATTTGCGCCGATACGATTAACGATTTCTACTTGGGTTTGAAATTGTTTGACTTGGTCGGATGTAATATTTTTTAGAAACGGTCGCTTTCCTTTAGCGCCGATAATTTTTCTCTTTTCCGAAATTCCGTTTTTGTATAATGATAAAATTGCCTGACCGGAATGATGCCCCATTTTCCCGTGTTCACTATCTTCTCCGTAAAGGATTAAATAGCGTATATTGGAATTGGAAATTATATTTTTAACAATTTTTTCAATCCCTATATTCTCAGTTTCACAATATCCTATAATTGCAATTTTCTCTTTCGCATCATTGAAAATCTTTTCGGGTAAATCGGTATTTGTTAACGTACAAACCGCTACGGATGAATCTTTATTCCCTACTAAAAATTTCCCCTTTTCAACCGGCCATCCTGCTGATTTTTCAGATGAACAATCGGAAGAACAACCGCATAAAGCCGTTGGTTTTTCCTCTGCATGGGCATCATCAATATCGAATAACATATTAGATATATCGGCAGGATAGCAAGGATTGCAGCCGAGACAATCATACTTTTTGTTTTTCAGAACTTCATTGCGGAAAACTTTTGCGCGTTCGGATAACCCGGTTTTACCATGCGCTTGGGCTATTCCGGCAAACTCCTTTAATATATCTGCAAAACAGCCGCAAAAGGAACATTTTTTAATTTGAGAAACCTGCTCGAAGTCTTCCGCAATTTCTTCCAAAGATAATTTTCCTCTAACGGAGTTATAAATTTTTAATATTTTCAATGGATCCCGCTTCATAAATAAAATCCTTCATACCTTTTTTGCCTATTCCAGCAATAGCATAGAGACAACTGTTTGTTCGCGTTATATTCTTCTTTTAATAATCTCATCCTTTTATTCCTTCTTTTATTTTATCTTTCATAGGATGTGTACTAAGCAGATATTCTTTTTTAATACCGCTTAAGCATTTGCCGTTTGTTCTGATGGCAAGGCGTTTATCAATTTCTATTAAATCTTTGGATAAAATTGATTTTGGTATTTTGCGAATTGCCTCCATAATTAATTCCGTAAAAGCATCTTCGTTTTCAGATAATCCAAAATAAACCCATCTGCCTTCTTTGTTTTCTTGAATTAGTTTTGCGTGCTTAAGAATTTTCAAGTGACGTGAAATATTGTATTGCGGCACTTCAAGGGCATCGGTAAATTCGCAAACACATAACGGTATATTTTTCTCCAAAAGAAGATGAATTATTCGAAGTCGCGTTTCATCGCTCAAAGCTTTAAATTTTTCGAGATATTCTTGCATACTTTTACCCCATATACTTAGTTGCACAATCACGCATATAATTTACAAAAACTAATGACAATTGTCAATGACGTACTAATTTAACAGCGGTACAAGAACTATTCAAACAACATTCGTCCATACAATTGCTCAACATAATCCTGCCACGGAATAAATGAAATTCCGTTTTGTTCATAAACACGCGGCGTTCTGCAAACACAGAGAGCTTTCTTAACTTTGTGATCCTTCAAAAAGGATTTTAATCCGGTTAATTTTTGCGGCATTTCCGAAGATTTTATTTCAACTGCTATTACTTCATTATATTTTTCCAAAATAAGGTCAACTTCTGCGCCGTCGGAAGTTTTTAAAAAATACAAATTGATTTCTTCTCTCAAATAAGATAAAGCCTTTTTTGTTTCGAGAATAATAAAATGCTCGAAGGCATCGCCAAATAATGAAGTTCCTTCTGTTAATTCAACCGAAAGAATTTTTTTAAGAGCAAAAGAAATACCGGTATCAACAAAATAAAATTTCGGATGGCTTATTAACTTTTTCCGATGAGATTTGAAAAACGGCAGCAAAAAAAATCCAATATGTGTATCAAATAGAATATTAAAATACTCCTTGATTGAATTTGACGATACGCCAACTTCCCGGGCAATATTACTGTAATTAATAATATTCCCGTTTTCAAATCCTGCCAAATCTAAAAATCTTGAAAAAGCGGGCAGATTTCTCATTAATGCTTCGTCAAATATTTCTTCTTTTAAATATGTGCTTACATAACTTTCCAGCAACATTTTTTTTGCCTCATCGTTTCCGGCAAGAAAAACGTTTGGCAAACCACCGTATTGCAAATAGCTATTTAATAAAAACATTCCTGTTAGTTCAAAATACGAAAACGGGAATAATTGAAAAGTAACGGCTCTACCACCAAGCATATTAGGTTGATTATGTTTTAATTTTCGGGCACTTGAACCGATAAGGAAGAATCGAGGTTTCCAATCGGATTCAATTGTTCTATGTACTTCATCCAATAATCCCGGAATCTTTTGAACTTCATCAATTACAATTACAGCGTTTTTCTTCTTTAAGCCGATAATTTCAGAAGATAAAATTGACGGATTTTTTGTGTATCTAATGCGTTCCTTTTCATTCAGTAAATCAATGTAAATATCATACCGAACGGTATGCTTCAGCAGCCATGTTTTGCCGGTTTGACGCGGACCAAAAAGAAAACAAGAAAGGTCTATTTCGCTCAAATTTAATGTCCGTTTAACTTCCACAATTAGTTCCTATTTCAATTTTTACGTATATTCTTTAAGCACAATTAAAAAAAATACGTTTGTTTTTGCAACTCTTTTTATGCAATACTTACTATTTTTTTACGTCCTTTTATTCTTAAAACAATCCGGGAATCTGCTCTTCCCCTTTTACTGCGTTTTGTAAAAAATAAGGAGAGGATGTATGTTCCTTAATCGAGCAAAAGGAATAAAATTGTTAAGGTCTAAAATAAAAGAAAAAGGCGGCAGCCTAATTATTTTATACGGACGTAGAAGAATCGGGAAATCCGAGTTGTTAAAACAAGTAATATCCTCAAACGATATTTATTTTTGTTAAAAAAACTTTGCGTAAATTATATTTTTTGAACTCATACCTATAAACTATCTGTTGAGAATCATCAGCCTATCGGCGGCACGCTATAAAAGGAAGGAGGACAGCATTCACGAAATTTCGAGTGACTTACTTGATTTTTCTTGGAAGAATTTCTATTTTTGCGATGTTATGATACAGAGAACACAAGAACAAGAGCGAATAAAAGAAATTATCAAACAATTTCCCATTACGGCGATATTAGGTCCGAGACAATGCGGGAAAACCACGCTGGCAAAAGAACTTAATTTTTCCCATTACTTCGACCTTGAAAATCCAAGGGATTTGGCTCGCTTTGATAACCCTCAATTAACTCTTGAAGAGCTTGAAGGACTTATCATAATCGACGAGATACAAAGAAAGCCTGAATTATTTCCGTTGCTGCGTTATTTAACGGATAACAACCGGAATCAAAAATATTTAATTATCGGAAGCGCTTCAAGAGATTTAATAAAACAAAGCAGTGAAACTTTGGCGGGAAGAATTGCTTATCATTATTTAAGCGGATTTATTCTTAGAGAGGTAGGAAAAGAAAATTGGAAAAGTCTTTGGCTTCGAGGAGGATTGCCGCCGTCATTTCTGGCAGAAAGCGATGAAAAGAGTTTTATTTGGAGAGAACATTATATAACTACTTTTCTTGAACGCGATATTCCGCAACTCGGAATTTCAATTCCCGCAAATACGTTGAGAAGATTTTGGATAATGGTCGGACATTATAACGGCTCTGTTGTTAATTTTTCCGAAATAGGTAAATCGTTCGGCATTTCTGATTTTACGGTTCGAAAATATATCGAAATTCTCGAAAATACATTTACAATAAGATTGCTGCAGCCTTGGCATCCGAACGTTAAAAAAAGGCTCGTCAAACGTCCTAAATTATATATTAGGGATTCGGGAATTTTTCACGCTTTACAAACTATTGAAACGTATGAACAGTTAGTAACTAATCCGAAGCTTGGAGCATCTTGGGAAAGTTTTGCAATGGAGAATGTTATTTGCCGCCTGGAGATTCCCCCCGAAAAGGTTTATTTCTGGCGTACGCATAATGGCGCTGAAGTAGATTTATTTTGGCAAAAATACGGCAAGAATTGGGCTATAGAATTTAAGTTTGCCGATGCGCCGCGTTTGACAAAATCAATTCATGCTGCAATTAGCGACCTTGAACTTGAACAGTTATGGATTTTCTATCCGGGCAAAGAGAAATATAGGCTCTCGGAAAAAGTAACCGTTTTTCCGTTGAATTTATTGGATGAATTTAATTACCATTACTCCGACAATAATAATGGTTTCATTTAGGGGGCGGAATAGGGTAACTTAATATTTAATAAATGTATAAGTAGTTCAATTGAGCGAGCCATTAAAATAAGAAAATTCACAAAACTCAAAAAGCCGAGATTATACCCCCCAGTTGTCAATCACCATTCCTCGACAGCAATTTGTATTAATTAAGGTAAATACATACTCTTCGTAAATAATTAAAAAGAAGATAAAGTTGAAATCAAGACCAAAATATCCAACAGCAATATTTAATTAAACGAAATCATGTATTATTAACTTGGAGGATATAGATGTTGGGATTTACACACTTATATTAAAACGTTGCAAATTAATAGCTCACAAAATTTATTTATCCTTTTTAAATCCTATTGAATTAATATAAAGAATAATCAAAAATTTTATTGGATTTTACTATTTTAAACATATCCAAATTCAGCAAATTATTTGTACCCTACAACCGTGATACTGAAAATTCCTATAATATCTTTTTTAAAATCTTCAATACCTTCATTTGAAAGATATTCATTCAGAATAGTTTCCGGTATTTCAACCCGTTTTCTTTTTTGAGTTTCAATTTTATTAAAGCCGGAATTCTTTATGATTTTTAAATAATCATCTTCTTCTAAAGCTCCCGAAACGCATCCGGCATAAAGTTCGGCTGATTTACGAAGTTCGTCGGTTAACTTACCTCTTATTACAATATCCGAAATACAGAAATGTCCATCCGATTTAAGAACTCTGAAAATTTCACTAAATGCTTTCATTTTATTTGGGACAAGATTAAGAACACAATTTGAAACAACTACATCAATACTTTGGTTTTCAACCGGCATTTCTTCTATATCACCAAGAATGAATTCAACATTTTTATAACCCAATTTCCGATTATTAATGATTGCCTTATCAATCATTTCCTCAGTCATATCTAATCCAATAACTTTACCTTTTTCACCGACAATTTGCCGGGTAACAAAAACATCATTACCGGCTCCGGAGCCTAGATCCAAAACTGTATCTCCTTTTTTTATTTGGGCATACTCCGTTGGTATTCCGCAGCCAAGTCCTAAATCCGCATCTGCATTATAACCTCGCAAGTTTGAATAATCATCATTAAACATCGAATAATCTACATTTGATGAATCACAGCAAGACGTTAATCCGCGGCATTTTTGTGAATTATTTTTTTGCTTAGCAATACCGGCATATTTATCTTTAACTATCTTTTTAATATTCTTACCATTCATAATTACTCCTTAACAACATGTTTTTAATTTTGAAAATAAATTGTTTATAAGCTTACCTGCCTTTGATAATACTTTCCCATTTAAACAATAACATACTTTGGGACCTTCCACTTCCCCGGTTATCAATCCTGCAATTTTAAGCTCTCTTAAATGCTGAGAAACAGTAGATTGTGAAAGGGGAAGCAAATCGACTATATCACCGCACATACAAACATTATCTTTTAATAAGATTTTTAAAATTCTTATTCTGGCAGGATGAGAAAGTGCTTTTGCGAAATCTGCTAAAACCCTTTCATCTTCTGTAAACAATTCCTTTTTAGATTTATTCATTTAATCTCCATTTATCTATCGTAAATTTACGATATACGATAATAGAAACCAAATAAAAAGAGGAGAATAATTCTCCTCTTAATATTTTTATATATTCGTCATTTCCCTGATTGCAGAAAATAATTTTAAAGCAGGATTTATTGCTCCGGCAATTATAAAGAGTATTTAATTTATTTGTGAAATTTATTTTATCTCCCGATTCCATTGCTTTATGCCGAATAATTAGATTTTCAAATTTAAAATTCATAGCTTGTTTTTAGTTTTATTAAACTGAAAAGAATTTATTTTTTTGGTAATTTATAGATTCAAAAATTTTAAATTTTTATGAATATCTATAATTTAAGCGAAAGAGAAAAATCGATATTGCGTTTTGTAATTCACCAATTTATTTTAACTGCTAATCCGGTCGGTTCCAGACTTATATCCAAAAAATATCAAATCGGATTATCGGCAGCAACAATAAGAAATATAATGGCGGACTTAGAGGATTCCGGGTTTTTAGGGCATCCGCACACTTCTGCAGGCAGGGTGCCTACAGATAAAGGTTACAGATTTTATGTTGATTCTTTAATGGAGCCGATGCAGCTAAAAAAACGTGAAATAGATCTTATTGATTCAAGTTTAGAATCAACATTTGGTGAAACTGACGAGATATTAAAAGTAACATCATTTCTTTTAAGTGATATTACTAATTTAATTGCTTGTGTAACTTATCCGAAAATTAATAAATCCATTCTTGAAAAAATTCAGTTGGTACGATTATCCTCTTCCAGAATATTGATAGTACTAACTATAAAATCGGGTTTAGTTAAAACAATAACTCTTGAAACAAATTCAAAAATGTCAATTGAAAATATTTCTTCTATACAAAAATTACTAAATCAAAGACTTTCAGGGTTATCTTTAGAAGAAATCAGAAAAACTTTTAAAGAAAGATTAAAAAGTTATTACAATTCAAATCAAAAACCCATCATAAGATTATTTATTGATTCTGCCGATAAAATTTTCAACGATTTTAAAGCATCTGAAAAATCGATAATTACAGGCGCAAAAAATTTATTGAAACAACCTGAATTTGATGATCAGGAACATTTTGAAAGTATAATTGAGCTTATTGAAGATAAAGACATAATTATTCATATTATGGATATTGCAAGTTTCACTAAAAAAAAGGATGCAACAATAGTTATAGGCGACGAAAATAAAGATAGAAAATTAGGCAGTTACAGTATGATAGCTAAAGAATATAAATTCGGCGATGCTTTGGGAACACTTAGTATAATTGGTCCTAAAAGAATGCATTATTCTAAAGCGGTTGCTGCTGTTATTTATATGGCTGAACAACTATCAAAACAAATTAAAAGAAGAAATATCAATGAGAGGAAGAACTAAAAATGAGAAAAGGAGAAACACAAAAAGACGACTTAAATAATATTAAAAACAAAACTAACGGCACTTCAGAAAATGAGATTAAAAAGAAAACTCATAAATCCGAGAAAGACGGGACAAAAAGCGTTAAACATAAAACAGAAAAAGAAATAACAAAATTAAAAGAAGAAATAAATAAGCTTAAAGAAGAAAATAAAGAACTAAAAGATGTTTTACTTCGAAAAGCTGCCGAATTTGAAAATTACAAAAAGCGTACTGAAAAAGAACAATCGAATTTGATAAAATTTGGAGCAGAATCTTTTGTATTAAGTGTTTTACCAATTTACGACGATATGAGAAGATCTTTAGAACATATCGATAATTCCGATAAATTCGAGACATTAAAAGAAGGTATGAAGTTAGTTTTTGACAAATTCACAAAAGCCCTTAAAGAACAAGGGATAAAAAGAATTGAAGCAAAAGGCAAACCGTTTGATGTAAATTATCATGAAGCATTAATGCAGCAGCCGATAAAAGGAGTCCCTCCTCATACGGTAATTGAAGAAATTGAGCCTGGTTATTTCTTTAAAGATAAAGTAATTAAGCATACTAAAGTTATTGTTAGCATGGAAACTACAGATGATGAAAGTACATCGGTCGAAAATAATTATAAACAAAAAGAATAAACAAAGGCACAACTTTAATGGATAAAAGAGACTATTACGAAGTATTAGGGGTTGATAAAAATGCCTCAAAAGAAGAGATAAAAAAGGCTTATAGAAAATTGGCGATGAAATATCATCCCGATAGAAATCCGGATAATAAGGAAGCCGAAGAAAAATTCAAAGAAGCATCAGAAGCTTACGAAGTTTTAAGTGATGACCAAAAACGTGCAAAATACGATAGATTCGGACACAGTGGTTTGCGAGGAGGCCAAGATTTTCATGGATTTTCCGATGTTAACGATATCTTCAGTCACTTTTCCGATATATTCGGAGGCGCTTTTGGCGGGTCTTCTATTTTTGATGACTTTTTCGGCGGTACAAGCAGGACACATAGAAATAAAGCCAGAAACGGCGGTGAGCCTGGAGTCGATTTAAAAATTACACTTAGATTAACTTTAGAAGAAATTTCATCCGGTACAACTAAAAAAATTAAAATTAAAAAATATAATGTTTGCAGCGCCTGTCACGGCACGGGTGCTAAAAGTGCATCTGCATTTAAAACTTGCTCGGTTTGCAGAGGAGCCGGTGAAGTTCGTCAAGTATCGCGCTCAATTTTCGGACAATTCGTTAACATAACAACTTGCCAAAATTGCAAAGGTACAGGCAAAATAATCTCAGACCCATGCAGACAATGTAAAGGAGAAGGGAGAGTTTACGTAGAAACTACAATTAAAATTTCTGTTCCGGCCGGAGTTACCGATAACAGTTATATGACTTTGCGAGGCGAAGGCAATGCCGGGAAAAACGGCGGCCCGGCCGGTGATATTATCGTAATATTTAGAGAATTGCCTCATAAATATTTTCTTAGAGATGGCGATGACGTGATTTATGATTTATTCATCAGCTTTCCTGAAGCTGTTTTAGGAACGGAAATTGAAATTCCTACTTTAACAGGCAGGGCAAAATTGAAAATTGAAGGCGGCACTCAATCAGGCAAGTTTTTAAAAATGCGGGAAAAAGGCATCCAACATTTAAATAGGCACGGTTCAGGAAATCAATTAGTAAAAGTCAATATTTATGTGCCTAAAAAAGTAACTGCTGTTGAAAAAGAGGCTCTTAGAGAACTTAAAAATATGCCGAATATAAAAGTGCCGGTTTGATGCTGTTCGATATACACAATCTTGATTGTTTTTCGGAAAGAAAAACGATTTAGAGTGTGTTAATACCGCCAATTGCAATTTATGATTCCGAAAACCACTTTGGATGCGGTATAATATATTTACCTGTTTTTTTGACGATGAGTTATATTTTAATTAAATATAATTTATAAATTTTTAATATTGTGATAATTATTTTTATAGTGAAAAATTACAAGTAAATTATGAATATCTTATTTTTCAACACATTTATCGATAAATACGAAAAATTATTATTTAAAGTTGGATTTGAATTTTAACTATATTTGAATATAAAAATTACTATATTATTTTTTTATAATGCAATAATCATTTATGGTAAACATATCGCACTTTTAATGCTGTAAAAATTTATTCTTGTTCTTTTACAAAAAGATTATTTATGAGTAAATTAAAAAAAATATCTAATAAAATCGGTTTAACTGTTACTGAAACCAAAATAATATTTTTTTTAGTCGTTGTTTTTTTTATTGGACTTTTTAGTTATTATTTAATTTATGAAACTGATGCAGTTAAACCAAAAAGTTTTAGTTATAAAAATGCCGATAGTATTTTTATTTCAGCAAATAATAAGGTAAAGATTAAAAGTTCTTTTAAAAATGATGTAAAAAAGGTTGATTCTAAGCAAGAACTTTTAGATTTTAGCGCAAATAATATCTCAAGAAAAGATAATTACAAAATTGATATCAACAAAGCATCGATAAAAGATTTTCAAAAGCTGCCCGGAATTGGAATTAAGACAGCAAAAAAAATTATTGAACTTAGAAAAGCAAAAGGTTCTTTTAAAAAAGTAAAAGATTTATTAATGGTAAAAGGAATTGGTAAATTTAAGTTTAAGAAAATTAAAAATTTTATTTTTATCGAAAATTAATTAAGATTTTTAACTCCTGGAGGAAAAAAGATGAATAAAACGGACCCATGGTATATTCATGCAGCTCTTTATTTAGTTGTTGCAGTATTAACATATTTTTTAATTCAATTAGCTATTATTCAACCGAATAAAGTAGTTACTGCAGAGAAATTTTTCAAAAAAGAATCGCGATTAAGAATGAATGATATACGTCAAGCTGAAATTCTTTGGCAGGCTCAACACCAACGGTTTACAGATAATCTTGATACACTGGTTTATTTTATTAAGACCGATTCTATGGTCCACAAAATTATGACAAGTATCGATACATTAACAAAGAGATCGAATAATCCATTTGTAAAATTATCCAATGGGAAATTTACTCCGGATTCTTTATTACGTACACCCAAATCTCATAGATTCTATATTCTAAAAGTAGATACATCCCGCAGCATTGATACTACAATAAATAGAAGGGGGAAAATTATTAAAATTGATACAACTTATACAATTGGAACCCGCTATTTATTGAAAGACCCTGACGGATACGGTAAAATTGGGAGTTTAACAAGCGATGCTTTGAAAAATACTGCTTCGTGGGAATAATTAATGAAATGTTTTTTTCACTAAATCATGCCGGATTAAATATTACTAATAGTAAACTTCAAATTGTTGAAGTTAACAATAGTAACGAAAAATTTTTTCTGGAGAATATTGATGAAGAATTTTTTAGTGATTTTTTAAATCGGTCATCTAAAGAAACAAAAAACATCACTATTCTCCAGAATGCTTTTGATGAACTTATTTTAAGAAAACCTCTCAAAACAAATATTGTTTCGTTTACCTTACCGAATTCTCTTTTCAAAATTTTCGACGTCCCTTTTGATGAATCTTTAATTGATAATGACCTTACAGAACATATTCAATGGGAAGTTTCTCAAGTTATTCCAACAAAAAATATAAATGATTTTCTTATTCAGCATATTCGTGTTGATAAAAATGATATTTGTAATATTCCGACTGCTGTTGTATTTGCTATTGATAAAAAATACTTAAAAATGCTTCCTAAATTTTGCGTTAGGAATAATTTGATTTTAAAATATATCGATAATGCTCATATTGCTTCAAATACTTTTTTAAAGTATGAACATAAAAATGACGATAAATTAACTATTAGTTTATATTATAGCGATAAAATATTATCTGTGGTTTTATTAAATAACAACTCCCCTATTAGCTTTAAGATTAATAAATTGGAATCTCAATCGCAGTTAATACAAACATTAAGTAAAATTTTAAATGATTTAAAAATTTTCGGGATAGACGATTATAATAAAACAAAAACTTATATTTTCGGCGATAATATTTCGGAAAATCTTTTACAACAAATAAAAAAATTACTTGATATTTCACCTATTATGTACAATCCTTTTAAATTAATTAGAATAAACCCCGAGCTTTCCGATAATCAATTTTTAAACAAAAACTTTAATAGTTTTTCTGCAGCAGCGGGAATTGCTTTTAGATTAGTGTAATGAGAATTATTTCCGGAAAATTTAAAGGTAGAATTCTTAAAGTACCAAATTCTAAATTAATTAGACCTACTACCGATAGAACCAAAGAAGCATTATTTAATTATTTATCGAATTTTATCGATTTTAATGGAATAACTGTTTGCGATTTATATGCCGGCAGCGGTTCCCTTGGTTTCGAAGCATTAAGCAGAGGTGCTTTGAATGTTCACTTTGTTGAAAAAAATTACATCATTTATAAAACTATTTATCAAAATATCACAAATATTAATGTTGAAGATAGATGTAAAATTTTTAAAATGAGTGCTATTCGCTTTTCTAATAGACTTGAACATGAGAAGTATAATCTTATATTTGCCGACCCGCCTTTTTTTCGAGATGATATTTATCAAGTTGTTGCTGCTTTATTAAAAAATGATTTTTTAGAAGACAATGGTTTAATTATTGTAGAAAGATCAATTCAAACGAAAGAAAAGGATATTATTAATTTTTCTACGGAACCATTTAAAAGAATTGGAGACAGTTTAATATATCAATTCTCTTAAAAGTTACCGGCTATTATATTAAATGTTTCTCGAATTAATGGCTGATTTTAAAATTAATATTTTTAAATTAACGGGAAAATTCTCCGGTTTATAAATTTAATTCAAATTATATTTTATTTTTTCCCGGCATTTTATTTGTTCTTATTAAACTATTATCAAAAATTTTTCGATAATAATTTTAGATCAAAAAACAGATATTTAGTTCAAAAATATGGAATAACAAACAAAATATTTCAGAAGGCAAATTATGGAAAATGAATTTAACGATTATATTTTTAAAGAAATTTCATATCGTATTTCCGATAGAAAAGGAAATTTAATTAAAGCTAAAGACGCTAAAATTGTTGGTACGGCAAAAATTTCCGTTGAAGAAGAAAGCCACGATGGAGTAAAAGTCATCTTGAAAAAAGATGAAAATGACAATATTAAAGAAATTAAATTTGTCTGTTCCTGTGGCGAAACAAAATCCGTTTTACTCGACTATTCTGACGAATAGTTTACATGTGTTTATATTTAGCCATTAAAATTTACCCCTTAAACTAAAATTCACTTATTTAACTACGCTTTAATATTGGCATTAGTTTTGTTTTACAATCTCCTAAAAGTGAGAGATTTATGCCGATACCAACAATAAAGTTATTACAAAGAGTTTTAGATTACTCAACTTTAAAGCAAAAAACAATAAGTGAAAACATCGCTAATATCAGTACGGTTAATTACAAAAGGAAAGACGTTCCTTTTAGTGAAGTATTAAACCAAAACAGAGAACTACAGCTTAAAGAAACTAAAAAAACGCATATTAGTAATATCAATCGCGATGAAAACGGAGAGCCGGAATTTCGCATAGTTAACGGTAAAGACGGCTTAAATACAAACGGGGAAAATAATGTAGATATCGATCAAGAGATGGCAGATATGGCAAAAAATCAAATTATGTTCAAATTTGCTGCGAGAAAATTAAACATTTATTATCAAACCTTGCAAGAAATTATAAGAGGAGGCAGATAATGAAGCTGGAAAATGGTTTTTCAGC